>CAUJKL010000794.1 GCA_963204995.1 Planctomycetota bacterium
CAATACTGGCGTGCCCTCGCCTCGGTGATCACCGCACAGCCCGTGATGATCCAAACGACCGCTCGCCGCGGAGGCGTCTCTCCCTCGACGGAGCTTCTGATCGAGTTGGCCAACGAGTTCCCGAACTTCGGCTACGTCAAGGAAGAATCGAGTCCCGTCATCCCTCGCGTCCGCGCGCTGCTCGCTTCGCCATCGATCCGTAGTGTTTTCAGCGCCCGAGGCGCGTATGGATGGCTCTACGAGTCGCGGCTCGGCACCGAAGGCCTCGTCACCGAGCGGATCGCCTACGCCGACATCCTCGCAAAAGTCTGGCAGCTGATGAGAAGCGGCACCGATCCCGAAACGCTCAAGGACATGTACAGCAAGCTGATGCTGATGTTCAACCTGTCACAAACGCACCCTGGCGACCTGCGTGGCTACAGTCTCCATGTATTGAAGATGCGTGGCGTGTTTCGCACAACGATCTCGCGCGAGTATGGTCCAGGTGGCAGCACTCCCGCCAAACCGATCATTCAGAAACTGACGCTTTCGAAAGAAGAGATCGCCGAAATCGAGTGGCGTTTCGAGTCACTCAAGCCGTACCTGAAGCATGGCGAGTTCGACGGCTGAAAACGAAGATAAATGAGGATTCGCCGTGCAATCGATACATCTCCGCCGACTCTGGTATTTGCTGCCTGCCCTGTTAGTCGCCGTCGCCCATCAGGCCCAGGCTGCTGACAGGGCGGATGTCATCGTCTACGGTGCCACGCCCGGCGGGTTCTGCGCGGCGATTGCTGCCGCTCGGGAAGGAAGCTCCGTCATTCTGCTGGAGCCCACGAATCACGTTGGCGGTGTCAACACCGGCGGCTTGAGCTTCAGCGATTCGAACCAGACCGTTCGCAGCACCGTGATGGGGTTGTTCGACGAATGGCACACTCGCATCGAAGAGGACTACCAAGCCCGTGGGGTCGATCTGCCCTACTCGGTCCGCACCAAGGACAACGCGAAGTGGACTTATGAGCCGCACGTGGCGGCCCGCGTCACGCGAGAAATGCTTGATGAGGCCGGAGTCGAAGTTCACGCCAAACGTGTTCTCAAATCCGTTGCGAAGGACGGCTCACGAATAACGTCGCTTATTACCAGCGACGGAACGTTTAAGGCCAGGGTCTTCATCGACGCGACTTACGAAGGCGACCTGATGGCGGCGGCGGGAGTCAGTTGGACGATCGGACGCGAGGGCCGGCAGGAGTTTGGCGAAGCACTGGGCGGAAAGAGCTATCCGAAAAGCCAGATGTCCATCTCCGGTTTCGACGACGAAGGCAAGCCGCTGCCGCTGATCACAACGACTGACGCGGGTCCCGATGACGAAGGCGACGCGAACGTGATGGTCTACAGTTTCCGGCTCTGTCTGACTGACGTTCCGGAGAATCGCGTGCCTTTCCCATCGCCAACGAACTACGATCCGGCACGATTCGAAGTGGTGCGGCGATACTTCGTCGAGGAAAAACGCCCTATCCTGCTGTGGGATCTATATCCGCTACCCGGCGGCAAGTTCGACGCCAATAACGGAATCGGGAAACAGTTTTCGATGGGACTGGTTGGTGGTGGGAATGGCTGGAGCGAGGCCGAGGCCGCAGGCCGGGCCGTCATCTGGGAAACACATCGGCAATACACGCTGGAGTTGTACCAGTTCCTGACAACCGACCCCGCCGTGCCGCAACACCTCCGCGACCAACTGGCTCGACTCGGTCTTTGCCGCGACGAATTTCCCGAACATGGACACTGGTCACCACAGCTGTACGTCCGCGAAGGACGGCGCATGCAGGGCGTGTATGTGGTCAGTCAGAAAGACATCATCGAAGAGCCGGAGAAGCCGGACCCCATCGTGATCTCGTCATTCCCGATCGACTCGCACGACTGTCAGCGAGTGGCACTGAAGGACGGCGGCGTCATCAACGAAGGGACTATCTTTCCGGTCAGAATGAAGGGACGCCCGCACGGTTACCCGTATCACATTCCCTATCGTGCGATCCTGCCTCAGCCCGATGAGTGTGACAACCTGCTCGTTCCCGTGGCGCTTTCCTGCACTCACGTCGCGATCTCTTCCATCCGCGTGGAGCCTACTTGGATGATCCTCGGTCAGAGCGCCGGTATCGCCGCGGCACTCGCGGCAGATGAAGGCATAGCCGTGCAAGAACTACCGTATCCCAAACTCCGCGAACAGTTATTGGCGCAGGGACAGATTCTCGACCTGCCCACTTTGGCTGAATTGCCACCCGTCCCGCAGAAGTCGGTTTCGATCGATCTCCAAACGCTGCCCGGGATCGTGCTGGACGACAACGCCGCCGAGTTGAAAGGGCTGTGGGCGCGATCCACGAACTTCAAGCCGTACATCGGAGACGGCTATGTACACGACGACAGAAAGGCGGACGGCAAATCCGTGGCGACGTTTCGTTTCAAAACGCCGAAGTCAGGACGCTACGAATTGCGGATGGCCTATTCGGCACATGAAACAAGGGCGACCAACGTGCCAATTGTCATCCACAGTGGCGTCCATAAGACTGAGTTGATTGTCGATCAAACCACCGCTCTACCTTCTGGAGAACAATTTCGCTTTCTGGAAACAATCGAACTGTCGACCGAGGCCGACACGGTCATTACCGTGAGCAACACCGATACCGATGGCTTTGTGATCCTGGACGCTTTGCAACTGCTGCCGGTTCGCGAGAGTACCAACAAATAAATCGCACCTGCGCGTTCTCGTCAGCAACCTTGCAGATTGACAGGAAGCGTTTTTGTTTTGCAGGAGACTACTTTCAACCCAGCTTGCCGGGTTGAAGTTAGGGATGTGGACTCCGGTTTCGTTGCTGATAAGTCTGCAAACCCATCATTAGCGGAACCGCCACAGGATGCGACCCTTTTTGACTTTTTGATTCGCGTAGGCTTTGTCGTCCTTTCATCCGTCGGGGCTCACCCCGGCGAAGCGCATGGCCCCGACGGATGAAAGGACGAACAAAGCCGGACCCCACAAATCAGCCCTCCACCCACTCAGACTTTGTTGTCCAGATTCCCGAGGGCTCAAACAGCAACCCGCTCCGGTTTACCCACTAATTCTTCCGTAGAGCCTTTTTAAATTGCCGCTTCATGCTTCGTCCCCTTTTCCTTTCCGGTCTTTTCTCTTCTCGATTCGCTTGACCTCTTTTTCAAAATCACTTTCGAAGTGTTTATCCTGCTGAACTCGAAACGTTGCGTAGTGTTCTTCCGCGAGACGCTTGGCAACTTCAGCCGAAACAGATCCGGCGTTTGTGAGAACCTGATATTCATTGAATTGCAGAAAGGCATCGAGCTTTGAAATCCACTCGACCATCTTCATGGGGATCTGACGGGCAGCCTGATTCTCCGCGTAGTCCAGATACATCGAAACTATCCGTTCGAGTTCCTTGATCTCTTCTTCAATCAGATAGTTCTTGGCTACCGAAACATCCGACTTCAGGATCTTTCCGTCCGGTGCGTTCTTCCAGGTCGTTAGCCCCATCGATGGCTTTGCGGCATCAGCACGTTCGGAGATAATCTCAGCAGCTGTTTTTCCAGTGACGGCCCAGTGCAGTTTGTTCTGAACTGTCTTGAAGAATGTCTGCGTGATCTCCGCCGACTTGTCGTAGTCGATGCTGCATTGCTCGTAGATGTCGGTGATCTTCAGGTAGAAGCGTCGCTCACTCGCCCGTATCTCACGGATACGTTCAAGGAGCTCATCGAAGTAGTCTTTTCCAAAGCGTTTGTTGAGCTTCAGCCGTTCGTCATCGAGCACAAAGCCCTTGATCACGAATTCCCGCAGAGTCTGGGTCGCCCAGATGCGAAATTGAGTCGCCTGAGAGCTGTTGACCCGGTAACCTACGGAAATGATGGCGTCCAGGTTGTAGAACTCGATTTCCCGGTTAACCTCTCGATTTCCTTCGGTTTGAACTCTTCGAATTTTTCGAATAGTTGCCTCTGGCTTCAGCTCACCGGACGCGTAAATCTCTTTCAGGTGGTAACTTACGGTTTGGATTTCCACGCCGAAAAGGTCGGCAATCCGCTTCTGATTGAGCCAGAAGGTCTCCGATTCATAGAGCACTTCCACCCGCACTGTTCCTTCGGGGGTCTGGTAGAAGATCAACTCGCCTTCGTTTGGCTGCTGAGAGTCACCGCTCATATTGCCTTGACCTCCGTACCGGGCGACATGAGCTTGAAGATCTGCTCGACGTTCATCTTCACGCTGTCGTCACTAAATCCGGTATCGCGAAAGACGGCCCGGAGCGGCTTGCGAGCGGCAATCTTTTTAACCAGATCCTCGGTGACACCCGTGTCAAAACACGCAGCAAGCGCGTTCTCTTCGACAAAGAAGACAGTCTTACCATCGAGTTCTTCTTGAGCAATTGGCAAGCTGAGATCAACACCCCAATCGAGCAAGACTTGGAACAGCAGGTCTTCTGGAGTTCGGTCCTCTTTAATATTCTCGATGTGATCGAACAACGCATCCTTCTTCAAGCCATCAGGCTTGTAGTAAACGTCCTTCCTGTTGGAGGAGTCGATCTTCAGAACGCGGAAGCCTAAATCGCTCGGCGTGCCGCCACCTGGCAAAGCCTCACGTTTGTTCTTACGCAGTTCGTCGGCAACATTGCGAATTCGAGTAAGTCCCATTTCGAAAATCGAATCCAGCTCGGGCTCCGGTTTAGGAAGAGGTTCGTCAATCTGGACAGAAACAAACCGTCGGTTGCCTCCATCAAGACAATTTTGAGCTATCACGGCGTGAGCAGTTGTCGCGCTGCCGCTGAAAAAATCTAAAACGATACTTTCGTCGTCGTGCGCCCCCGCAAGGATGAGCATTCGTTGGATCAATTCAACGGGCTTCACGGAATTCAGTACGCTTTCCGTATGCACGAACGGAACGTACTTCAACAAGGTTTTCTTTGCATCTTGTGTATGCCCGACCTCCTTGTAGGACCAAAACGTTTGCGGCGTTCGCCCCCCGGCAACCTCGGATAGAAAGCTCTTGATCGAGGGAACATTGTCACCATCGACACCCCACCAAATCCTATTGTCGTCGTCTAGAGACTTGAACTTAGCCTCGTCGATCACCCAGTATCGACCTCTCGGTGGTCCTTCAAGCTTTCGTCCCGATGGGCACGTAATCGAATAGACTCTGGCGTCGTATCGATTTCTTGCTGACATGTCACGTGATTTCCAAGGTCCCCTAGGATCATCATCACTCCGTCATCTCGCAGTAAATTTCTCGCCAGTCGAATTCTCGGGTATATCATTGACAGCCAATCAGAGTGAAACCGGCCGTTGGCAGTTTCGAACCGGTTGCAAGCGTTTGCTTCAAGTTGTCGCCGAGCAAGTTGCTGATGTTGTCTATCAATTCCATGTCAACGCGCGCTCGCGGTTAAGATCGATTGCCTTCCATCCTGAACGAATCACCAGACCATCCTCACAAATCACGTTTTGTCACGCCCTTTTTCCTTTCGAACCTTCGGATGAGCAAGTCGTTTCTTCAACTGCGTCAGCTCTTTACGAAGGTACAGACGATAGTTGTTGATCGGGTGACGATACTCATCGACTTTTCCCGCAGCGCCCCACGCCCTGAGCGTATTTGGGGCAACTCCCAGAAACTCGCTGGCATCTTTGACGGTCAGGAACTTTTCTTCTCTGGCAGCCATTGCGTTGGCCTCGCATTCAAGCACGGCGAACTCCATCATTTGCTAACGGGAAACCTTACCAGTCCTTACGAAGGTTCTCAAGCAGACTTTGCGCCCCAGGCAGGCTAATTCGGCGTTTTGCTCGAAGGATCACTTGGCTGGGCGAATGCAAATTCGCCTTGCCGCCTGCTCGGCGTCTTCTTCTCGGCGAACGTAATAGAGTTCAGTGGTACGAATGCGAGCATGCCCAGCGAATTCACGTACTTCGTGCACCCCAGCTCCGTTTCGGATGGCATCCGTAATGGCTGTCTTTCGAAGCGAATGAACACCGATTCCACGACCACCGAGTCGATCCGGTGAGATACCAGCCGCTCGGCAATACCGCTTCACAAGTCGCCAGGGTGCCTTGCGATTCATGAAACGCCGTTCAAACTCTGCGCCGTCTGCCGGCATGGGACGAAACAGCGGCCCATCCGCATCATCCTGTATGCCCGCCTCCGCCATGTACCGAAGTATGGGCCTTGCGGCATCAAGCAGAATCTTCCTAATCCTCTTTCCTCGCTTTTCAGTGACATGGAGATAGTGCTCGACACCATCAAACTCAAGGTTGCCGACCTGTGCTCCCAGCACGGCCGACACCCGACAGCCCGTGATAAAGAACGTCCGAATCAAAGCCAGGTCGCGAAGTCCTTGTAGAGTGTGCCTGGGAATCGCCTCAAGCAATGCCACGGCTTGCTCTCGTGTGAGCGCTGGCGTCGTGTTTTTGGCGACTGGAGGGGCTTTTACTGCCTGAAGAGCCTGGGCAACTTTCCAGGAAACAAGCCCTCTCTCTGCGAATTGCTGGTACACGTCGGCCACGAAACGCGAATGATTGCCAAGCCAACTTGGAACTACTGCGAACCGAAACCCAGTCGTTGCAGGAGATTGTTGAATCACTGTTGTTCCTGGCACGCAGTGATTCCGATTCAGCTTCGCTTCAGGTTGCTCTTAACCAGTGCGACGATACTTCTCTCAGACACTGACACAACGCCAGCGTCGACTGCTCCAAGGCGGTTTCGCAAGTAATCTCAGCAAAGAGTTCAAGCATGCTAACTTCGGTCAAAACATTCGTTAGAAATTACTTCACCCAGGTACACGACGTTCGCAACATGGATGCGATGTCAACGACGCTCCACGACTGCCTGCGGTTGGTCAACGGACAGCAACAAAGCGAATCGAGTCGAACGGGCACAAGTGCGCAAACACCAGTCGTAAAGATGAAGCGGAATTTAGATTCGCCTCAGCCACACTTCATCAAGTCCGCCTAACACTGAACCAACGACAGGCAACTGGAAGTAATCGCTTTGTGAGCATGGACGACGTGCCGTCCAAGCAATCGCGAAACCGATTTAGGACTGTTGACGGTGTTCTTGCCAATGCCACATCCACGACACAACCATCGTCAGCGTACGGTTTGAGGCCAAACTAACTGGCTGGACTTTCTCTAGGCGAGTGGCAGATGAGAATATACCGACGCTGGCAGCGTCAGCCACGTGGTCGACGCTGCCAGCGTCGGCAAGTAAACATTCAACTGCCGCTCGCCCTATAGGACTCTGCCATTCGTCTCACTCCTCGATGCGAATAACACGAACACCTGTGGTCGATCATCTACTCCGCCGTCTTCTTCAATCCGACCGCGTGGCCATCGAGTTCCCACTTGGGCGATAGCTTCACGTTCAAATGCGTCAGCGCGGTGGGTACGACATCGACTTGCCAGGTCGGGGTATCGGACTTGCCCTGCTTCGCGGCAGGGCCACTGACCACCAGAAACGTCGTGCGGATTTCGGGGACCGAGTGACCGCTACTGTGCCCAGTTCCCTTTCCGCCATGGTCGGTACAGACGATCGTCAACCAGTTCTCGTCAGCAAAATGGGGGCGGGCCTTGATCGCGGCGGCCAGCTCGCCGACGTTGTGGTCCACCGTCTCGATCGCCGTGATGTATTGCGGAACCGTGGGGTGAAAACCGTGTGCGTGACCCGCGCCGTCCACCTCTCCCTGATAGCAGACGACCAGATCCGGGTCTGCCGTTTTCAGATACTCCGCGCAGGCCGAGGCTGCCTCTCGATCCCAGCGAACGTAGTCCTTGGGCTCGTCAGAGAAATTGCGCGAGACATTGGCCGCCGAAACAATCTTGCCCTCAATCGGCACCCAAGTCGAGAACGACGCAGTCACGGCCTCGGGGCGAACCTCCTTCAAACGCGCGAACATGTGCGGATACTGCTCGTAGTTCGGTTCGCGGAATTCATTGTCCAGGACATTGTGTTTATCGGGCCAGACGCCGGTCAGCAAATTCGACCAACCGGGACCGCTAATCGTGTCGGCCTTGTC
Source organism: Planctomycetota bacterium (assembly GCA_963204995.1). Taxonomy (GTDB): domain Bacteria; phylum Planctomycetota; class Planctomycetia; order Pirellulales; family Pirellulaceae. The sequence continues at coordinate 8,025 of CAUJKL010000794.1, forward strand.
GGTGGCATCGGGTTCACGAATGTCCGTCCCGGCGAACAAAGTCCCTGCTGCTATCAAAGCATCCAGATTCGGTGTGTTCGCGACTTGCAGTGCATCGGGGCGGCAGCCATCGATCCCAATGATCAACACCTTGGGTGCCGGTTCGACAGCCCAGCCCGGACGGATCGACAGAACGGAGAGAAACACGAAGAGGATTATGATCCGGCGCGACATGATGTGCTCCTGTGGTGGTCGGAAGTAAACGCGGTGTCGTGAGGTTATGATAGAGTAGCGTTTCCGTGGCCAACATTATAAACCAACAACCAGAAAGACGAAGAGACTATGATTCCCGAGACGATGCGTGACGTCCTGAAGGAGGAGGGGGTTGTTGCTATTGCGACCCTGGGTAAAGATGGTCCTCACTTGGTCAACACATGGAACAGCTATGTTCGAATCACAGAAGATGAGCGTCTCCTGATTCCGGCTGGAAGCATGAACCTCACCGAAGCCAACATTGCCACGAACAACAACGTGCTGCTCACGTTGGGTAGCAAGAACGTACCTGGAAAGCACGGACCTGGCACTGGATTTCTCGTCAGGGGCACAGCGGCGTTCCTGACATCAGGTCCAGATTTCGACGCAACAAAGGATATCTTCAGCTGGGCGCGTGCAGCATTGAGCGTGACTATCTCTTCTGCCACGCAGACTCTGTAGCTGACAGCGAAGTTGCGAACAACAGGCTGCTCAACTATTTCACACCGCGCGGTCGCAGTTTGAAAACCGAGACCACAAGCGTCTCGTTTTTGAGCTACGAGACAAACTTTCATTCGCTCGTCCGCAGGGAACCGTTTATACCTTACAATCACAGGCCAGTATAGGATGTTTAATCGAAACGGCCATTGGTTGCGCTGGCTGCTATCGTTTCTTTATCGGAGAAACAGGAGAATCAAGGTCATGAAGATTGGATGTTTCGCTCTGATCGACGCGTTTCATACGCTGGACCATCAACTTTCGCGGATTGCGGAACTCGGATTCGATTGTGCCGACATCACGGACAATCATCCAGGTGGCCTGCTTGGCGGCGACGTGTTCGATGCGGCCGTGAGCCTGGATTGCAATCCGTTCGATGTGAAGCGGCAGTTCGACAAATACGGACTGACGATCAGTTCGATCGCGGCCCACGCCCATCTGCTCGATCCGACTCATCCGGCTCGTTACGGCACCAGCGAGATCGTGAAGGCTTTGAAGTTGGCGGGAACGCTGGGCATTGGCTTCGTCATTACCACCGAGCATGCGGGGGCGACCCAATGGGCCAGGAAGCTGACTTATGAACAACGGATTTTTACGATTGCCGAGAAACTTTACGAGCCGTTGAGATTGGCCGAGGATCTGGGGGTCAAACTTCTGTTCGAACCGCATGGCCCCGTCAGCGATACGATCCAGGGCATCCACGATGTGCGGGCCGCGTTGGGCAACAGTGCGGCGTTCGGCGTCTGCCTGGATACCGGAAACTCCTGGCTCGGTGGTGCGGATCCGGTGGCGATGGCGCGGGAATTCCGCGACATCATCGGGCATGTCCATTGGAAAGACCTACCCAAGGAGATGGAAGAATCCCGCGGCAAGAAGACCGGTTGTGGCTTCGCAACGATCGCTTTGGGCGATGGTGTCATTGACATCGCCGGTGTTTACGACGTGTTGCGCGATGCGGGGATTGCCCACAGTACCTTGGAGATCTGCGGAGACGACAACCTGGTCCGAAGCGCCGCGTATCTGCGTTACCTAGAGAAACAAGCGTCTGCGGCGAGCACGTCCGTGTGACGCGAGTTACGAACACCAAGAAAGGGAATCTGTTCGTGAGGATCGAATCCGAGCCAGACTAGGGATAAGAAGATGCATCGCATACAACGATCACCACTCGCCGTGTCCTGTTTGATTTACCTGCTGGTATTCGTGTTCGCCGCGACTGCGGCGGCCGACGATCCCTGGATTGTCTTCTGCGGCGAATCAGCAACAAGAAAAGGAATCGGCGCGGGAAAACACATTGTGTTGATCAGCGGCGATGAAGAATACCGCTCGGAAGAAGCCTTGCCGATGCTCGCAAGGATCCTGTCGCAGCGATTCGGCTTTCGTTGCACCGTGTTGTTCGCGATCAACAAGGAAACGGGAGAAATCGACCCGAACACAACAGACAATATCCCAGGGTTACAGGCGCTCGACACCGCGGACCTGATGATTGTCTTTACGCGCTTTCGCGACTTGCCGGACGAGCAGATGAAGCACGTGGACGCGTATCTGCAAACGGGCAAGCCAGTCATCGGCATCCGACCGTCTGTGGTGGCCTTTCGAAACAAGCTGGACAGTAAGTTCGCGAAGTACAGCAGCAATTATCGAGGCGAGGACTTTCGGCAAGGATTCGGACAACAGGTGTTGGGTGCCACCTGGATCTCACATCATGGGCGGCACGGCCAGGAGAGCACGCGCGGGATTCTCGTGGAATCGATGCAGGATCACCCCATCCTGCGAGGTGTCGGTTCGATGTGGGGACTGACAGATGTCTATACCGTGTCGTCTCCGATCCCGCACGATGGCAAAGTTCTCGTCATGGGGCAAGTGCTCAGCGGGATGACGCCGGATGCTCCCCCTTCTTCCAAAGCTCAGATGCCGCTGGCCTGGATCAAGCATTTCCCGACGCCGGCCGGCAATGCGCGAGTGTTCATGTCGACCATGGGGGACGCCCAGGATTTCCGCGACGTCAACTTTCGGCGGATGGTCGTCAACGCCTGTTTCTGGGCGGTCGGCCTCGAGGATGACATCCCTGAAAAGACAGACGTCGAAACGATGGTTCCCTTCAATCCGCGACCGTTCGGGTTCAACGCATTTCGGAAAGGGCTCTTCCCACGCGACTACGCAGACCGGCAATTGCCGCAACCAAACGCACAACCAAACGGGGTCGGGGGTAATTGTAGGGCCACCACGGAAACAAAATAAAAAACGGTTTACGGAAAAGAAACCCCACCCCAACACAACACCCCAAAAAACCGATA
>CAUJKL010000795.1 GCA_963204995.1 Planctomycetota bacterium
CAGGAGTCATCGCACATCGTAAAGTAAACTGATTGGAAAGCCAGCCGGAATTCGACGAGACTAAGAACACGTCCGTTCCGCTTCCCACTTTTGCACTCAAGCCATCTATAATGATGCCGATGAGTGTTACCTTCGACGAATCGGAGTAGCCAAGTGCGGAACGCAACTAAACGTTTTGTCTGGACATGCGGAATCTGCGGCGCGATCGCTGCGCTGGGTGTGCCACACGCGTACGGGGACGATGTTCCCGCACGAGTTCCTGGCGAAATTGACCAACGCTTGCTCGATGGCTTGGACCAACCGGTGCGACCACAAACCAATCGATCCGCAGATATCGCGGGAGAAGATCTCGGTGCCGCGAAACCCGAGAGCTCGCTCGCTGGCCTCGCTCGGCTGATGCGAGGCGTCGAGCAACGCATGCGACGCGCCGACACGTCGGCCGCGACCACGCAACTGCAAAGCGATATCGCCGAGGAACTAGCGAAGATGCTGAAATCTGCCGAACAGGACAATGCGAGCCGTGCATCCGCTGCGGCGCCCGATAAGTCGTCCGATGAGGCGAGTAAATCCAGCCCCGATGGGAGTGTTGGCGATCCGCAGTCGCAAAACAGCGATGGAACGAACGATCCGGCTGACCTGCTCGATGCCGTTTGGGGAACGCTGCCCGAACGACTCCGCCAACAGATCCAAAGCCCGTTGCAGGAAGAGTTCCTCCCTCGCTACGAGCGAGTAATTAAGCAATACTACAAACGCCTGGCCGAGGAACAAAGGCGTCTGCGAGACTAGCGTTCGTAGTCCCGGCTTCAACCGGGTTTTGCCGCATACATGCGGAACTACGAACTTAAATGCACAGCGATGGGACGATAAACAAGATGCCGTGTACACGCCGATCGTTCCTGAGTGAATTGGCTTTCACGCTGGGCGTCGGCGCGGGTTTGCCGAGCTTCGCAAGCGCTCAAGCGGACGACTCACGGCGCGAGTCTTCCGGCAAAAACTTGTTTACCGAAAAGACTCGCAAAGCGGTCGACACGGGTTTGGCCTACCTTGCAACACGGCAGACCGGAGACGGGTCATTTGGCATCGGCCCCTATCAAAGCAACCTTGCCGTGTGTGGACTGTGCGGGATGGCGTTTCTCTCGGCCGGCAGCTTGCCAGGGCGTGGTAAGTACGGCAGCCAACTGAACGGTTGCATCGACTATGTGCTCGCCAATGCTCGAGCTAGCGGGTTCATCCAAACGGGCGAGCAAAACACGCGCGGACCGATGTACGAGCACGGCTTTGCAACGCTGTTCCTGGCCGAAGTTTATGGCACCTCGCCGAAACCGGGCCTACGCGAGAAGCTTTCGAAAGCGGTGCAGTTGATCATCAACACTCAGAACCAAGAAGGCGGGTGGCGGTACGAACCGCGACGTGACGAAGCAGACATATCAGTGACCGTTTGCCAGGTCATGGCGTTGCGTGCGGCTCATAACACGGGTGTATTCGTGCCCAAGGCGACCATCGACCAAGCCATCGCTTACATCGAGCGATGCCAGAACAATGATGGCGGCTTTGCCTACATGGCAAATCAGCCTGGCGAAAGCCGCTTCCCACGTTCGGCGGCTGCTTTGGTGGCCATGTATAACGCTGGGATCTACGAAGGAACGGTGCTGACGAAGGGGTTGGACTACGTGATGCAATTTCCTCCCGGCCAGAACAGGAGAGATGATCGACAGTATTTCTTCTACGGCCACTACTATGCAGTTCAGGCGATGTGGCACGCCGGTGGTCGGTACTGGGATGCCTGGTATCCGGCCATTCGCGATGCTCTGCTCAGCGAACAGCGCGACACCGGAGCGTGGAGCGATGCCATCAGTTCCGAGTACGGCACCGCGATGGCGTGCCTTATACTGCGGATGCCGGAAAGCTATCTGCCCATCTTCGAGCGTTGAAGCTATGCCTCGCCAGAGAAGTTGTTGCTGTCTACGCATCGTCGCACTGTTGGCGAGTGCGTACTCGTCGATCGGCGATTGCGCTGAGCGTCTCCCACAGCCTTTGCTTCTCGTCGGCGAAGCGGCAGTTACCGCGACCGTCGAAGAGCTGCGGACAGATTGGGGCATCGTGGCAAGCATGGATGGCGAGCGGAAGGAGCTCAAACGATCCGACTATGTTTTGTGGGGAGCATACTCCGATGACGGTCGCTCGTCACAAGTGCTGCTCACGGACGGCACCGTACTTGTCGGTGAAATCGTCCGGATCGAAGACCTGTCGGTGACGATTGCGTCACGACTGTGGGGCGAACTCCGACTGGATCGGCAGATAGTTCGCGCTTGGTGTTTGTTGCCGCAATCAGATCCGCTCGCACGAGATCGTGAGTGGCAATTGCTTCAAACGCCTGAGCCGATCGACCGCGTCCTGCTACTGAACCGAGATGCCCTCGCGGGAAAACTCTTGCCGACAACGGAGCGAGATGGTGGTGGGCTGTTTGGGTTGGTTTCGATCGGGATCGCGTTGTCGGATGCTGCTCCCGCTACATCCGTCGTCATCGACGAGGTTCGAGCGATAACCTTTCGGGCATCGCCGACGCAAGAATCACACTCGGAGTGTTTGCTTGGTTTCCGCGATGGAAGTCTCGTTCCTGCGTCGATGCTAACTGTGACCAATTCAGAGGTAACGCAAATCACGACGGCTGCGGGTGCGTCGCTGCAATTGCGAACGGACGAGCTGCTGAAGAACTTGACATTCATCCAACCACAGAACGAAACCGTCACCTATCTCTCCGATCTGCCTGCGGTCGGTTACAAGTTTCTCCCGTTTCTCGAATTGGATTGGTCTCTGGGAATCGCGACGAACACTCTGGGAGGGCGATTGCGTGCCGCTGGCGATGTCACCTTCCAGGGGCTCGGCATGCACAGCGTTTCCCGCGTCGCATATACCCTTGACCGTCAGTATCGACGCTTCGAAGCGGAACTCGCGTTGGACGATCATGCCAAGCGACAGGGAAGCGTCATCTATCGAGTGCTCGTCGAACGCGACAACGAATCGGGGCAATCGGCTTGGAGTCTTGCCTTCACCAGCCCCATCATTCGTGGCGGCGATCCGCCACTTTCAATGTCGCTCGATGTCAACGGTGCAACTCGTCTGGCGCTGGTTGTTGAAATGGCCGATCGCGTGGACACTCGCGACTACGCCAATTGGCTGAACGCCAGGCTGTTGCGTTGACGAGAACCATTTACGGTTGCTCGCGCACCAGATCTTCAGAAAAATCGCGATCCGTCAGCCCGACATTTAGCTTCAGCCGAGTATAGGTGTACTCTTCCGTGAGCAGTGGCGGTTCGCCTGCGTTCTTCGGCCACATATAAGATTCGACGCGCAAGGGCACCTTTAGCTCATCGTCGACATAGACATTCGCTTGATGGAACTCGAAGATATGGTCCTCGGTCGGGTGTGTCACGCGAATATGCGTACAAACGCGTCCGTCGATCTCGGCATTCTGATAAAACACAACTTCCGTGTTCTTCGCAGCAGGGTCCACGATGATGTCGTGTTTGGCTTGATCGATCAGCCGGCTAACGACGTTGCTCAATCCCAGTTCAGTAATCGGGTAGCGGCTTTCGCGAAGTACGGCGTCACTGGTGGGCGAAATATTGACGATCACGTGCCCGAATCGCAAACCTCCGTTTCGGACTAACATCTTGTTGTCATTGCGTCCTTCGACATACAGCACTTTTCGTCCGACCAGTTTCTTCGGAGCAAGGAACTCGGCATACACCGAAAAAGGAACCGTCTGACCGCCGCTGCTCTGATCGCGCCGCACGTTGGTGCGGAGGTACTCATAATCATGCAACCGCCCGTTGATGCGTTCTCGCTTGGCCAGGATACAGGAGAAGTCTTTGACGTGTTCGTCAATGAATGTCCTATGCTCGGCCGCAAATTTGATAGCACGAGCCAATGGATGCGTTTCCCAGTTCGCGGGTAACGTTTTCGCTTCGCTAAGACTCGAATTGAATGAGGGCAATTCTCGCGTCGACGATGGCAGGAGTACTTTTCGCGCAGTCGTCGTTTCTTCGCCAATCGCCTGGACTGCAGGCATTGCAGCCAATAACAGCACAGAAGTTAATGCGAAGCGTCGGATCATGCGGTGGCCTTTCTGACTCCAGGGCGATGCAGCCTCTGCAAGTTTAACCGGTGATTTGGGACGATGCCGTGATAACGTGCGGGCGGAGCGGCATTTGTTAAAGTGTAGCGAGCAAGTCAAGCGCATGTGCGGCACATCCGGCAGAACTGATAGCACGGTCAGCCTTTTGCCAATCCAGAGAAGTCAGCAATTCGCCCGGACAACCCTGCTCGACACGTTCATTCAGCCGTTTGAGGTGCGAAATTGACTCGCGAGGCTCTCGAATGCTGCCGCCAACTTTTTCCAAGCCACCTTGCTCGGCACAAGCGAGTTACGCACCTCGATCTCAATCCCGAGATACTCAGCGTCCGCAAACTTGCTACGTAGATCAGTTGTCAGCCCGTCCGACCGGCCGTGATAAGGGTAATTCCGTCGCGTTCGCAGCTCGGGCACTCGTTTCGAGACTTCCCGCTGCCACGTCTGCATTAACGAAGCTTCCTGCTCGCGTGCTGGGTCGAACAGCAACCCAACATCCGCAATCCGCGGTTTGCCGTCGAGAATGGGGGTAAAGGTGTGGATACTCAGATGCAACACCGTTCGCCGTTTCCGAATTCGCGAACGGATTTCGTCCTCCACGGCCGCGCGATAAGGAATGTAGTACGTGTTTAGTAGCTCCAGTTGTTCTGGCTCGCTCAGCGCTCGCGCGAACTCGGAAAACAAGGCGCGATGTCCAATCGATCGGTTAAGCTCGACCAACAAACGCGAAACGGAACCTTGAAGCAGCTTGCATTTCAATCGCGTCGCCAACTCAACGGCCAGCTCGATCGCATTCGGATCGTAGCCGCGATGGCTCCGCAACACCTGGCGTTGGCCGCGGAACAACGATTTGAACTTAGGCGGAACATCGCACGAGGCGTGCTCGCAGGTGATGACAATGTCACGCTTCATCGGGCTGGAACATCCTGCCGGTCGCGAGGCAGTTACAAAGCTTACGATAAGTGTCGTGCAAGCCCGCATCCGACGAGTCGTTTGCAACTTGCTTCAAGATCCGCCGAGCCAATGTCCCTTGCTCCAGGATGACTCGTAGCGCCGGCGCAAACTCTGTCGTGGGTTCGAGCAACGGAGTCGCCAATCGCCGCCAGAGCTTACCGGCTGTCGTTGGTACTGAAATCCCGAAAGCACGCAAGTACTCCGTGTCGTCGATAACCGCTTCGTCGGCGTCACGAATCACCGACAACAGAATAGCTGCCAATCGCTGGGTCGCAAATGTTTGTTGAACCTGAGTGCTGCTCCACTCTGCGGCGACCAACCGGCGCAGTGTCTCGACAATCAAGCTACTGATGGCGAGATCGGCGGCGGGACATTCCTGGATATCAAGGACGCGGATCTCGATGGCGTTGCGATCGAAACGAGCGATGGCTCCACGCGAGTTTAACCACTCGTGCTGCAACGTGCCGTCGGGGTCGAGCGGCGCGATGTCGGCATACATCTTCGCAAAGATCTCGCGTTCATAGGCTTCGCGAGTGAACACGGCTTCCGGGATGACGAGTCCGCTGACCGAAGGAACTCGCTTGGCGTTCGTGCGATACACTTCGAGTCGCGTGTCACAAAAACCACTCGCCCGCCGCTCGACGATTGGCGAACTGGCCGCCAAGGCGGGCAGCAGCGGCAGTAGCAAGCGGATGGCCGCGTGGAGCTTGCCGAATTCCTCGTCGTTAGCGAACGGCAAATTAATATGCACGCTTTGCAAGTTCGCCCAGCCGTGACCGGTGCAATCGAAGATGCGGTTGAACGCTTCGTAGACGACACTGTAGTCGTGCGGCCAGAGCTTCGCTTCCGTATGCGGATTCATCCACGGATGCATCGCCGTCGGCATCAACCTCGCATGGTGGGCCAATAACAAGTCGTTGATTCTCGCGACGTTGGCTTGAAAGCGATCGGACAGTCCAGCGAGCGAACCGATCGGATCGGTCGTCTTCAGCTCGATGACATGCAGTGCCAACTCGTTGGACCACGAGATATCGCCCAGCTCAACTTCTCCCTCATAAGATCCCGCAACCGCATGCAGCACTCGATCCGTAATGGGGCATACGTCCAATGAATCGGCCGCGACAATCATGTACTCCAACTCGATGCCAAACGCCTCGAACAAGCTTAGGGTCTTTGCCATTACCAACGCGCTCCTGCCTTTGCGTGTTCGATGCGTGACAAGAAGACACCCATGATGCGGAGATACAGTTCATCTCGCAGAACGGCATCTTCCTCGCCATAGTCGAGTGTGGGATTATCGTTGATCTCGATGATGTAGAACTTGTCGCCGGACTGCTTGACGTCCACGCCATACAGGCTGTTGCCGATCAAGTTGGCAGCCTTGAGCGCCATGGCAACCGCCTTTCGCGGCGCGGACTCGACCGGAAACGTCTCGACGCGACCGTAACGGCCGTCGTCCTGGCTCTCTTGTCGGATGATCTGCCAGTGGTTTCTCGCCATGTGATACTTGCACGCGTACAGCGGCTTGCCATCAATGATGCCGATACGCCAATCGAACGTTGTGGGCAGGAACTCTTGTGCGATGACGAGATCCGACTCGCTGAGCAGGTGCTTCAACTGCTCGGCCAACTCCTCCGACGTCTCGCTCTTCGTGACACCCACCGAGAACGCGCTGTCTGGTTTCTTTAACACACAAGGAAGTCCGAGTTCCTTTTCCACGGCACCCGCATTGTCGCGATGGACGATCATCGTTTTCGGCGTGGGGATCTTGTGGCGAGTCAGAAGTTCGGCGAGATAGACCTTGTTCGTACAGCGGGCAATCGAAACGGGATCATCGATGACGACCAAACCTTCTTTCGCCGCCCGACTTGCGAAACGATACGTATGATGATTGACGTAAGTTGTCTCACGAATGAACAACGCATCGAATTCGGCGAGTCGTCCGTAGTCGTCGCGAGTGATGAGTTCGCTGCGAATGCCCAGCGTTTCGCCCGCTTTGATGAACTTCTTCAGCGCGTTCGCGTGCGATGGTGGCTCTTGGTCGTTGGGATTGTAGAGGATCGCGAGGTCGTACCGTGTCTTCGTCTTCTTCTTGATGCGGCTCGTGCGACCGGCGAAATGTTCTGCGGCAACACTCGCGAGAAAATCGCGATGCGTTTCGGGGATCGCATTGGCCGAGATCGTCGAGGCGCTGCGCAACGTCCAGTGGCCTTCCTTGTCTTTCGAAAACTGAGCTCGCATCAGCGGCGATGGCAGCAAGTTGTAGAGATGCCGCGCCAGCTTGTCGTACCGCTTTGCCAGATTCCTGCCAAAGTAAATACTGAGCGTGAACTTGTCCGATTGAATGCGTGCCAGGTCTTTTTGAATCAGCTCGTCGAGTTCCGTCGAGACTTGCCGCACGATCGCCTGAGACTTGATGTCTTGGATCGCGTTGACGCTCGGCAGCGGTCGGTGGCCGCGTGCTTCCGCCAGCAACGACACATAGTAGCCCGTGCTTTGATAGCGATACGAGCGGCAGAGGTTGATCAGCTTCACCGATCGCAACTCGCTGAACTCTTCCTTGGTCAGATAATTCTTCGCGTCCACTACGTCAACGCCCGGTATGTGGAATGGCCATTCCTTCGGGTCATTGACGACGATGAGTGTCGCCACGTGTCAGTCCTTTGCTTTTACTCGGTGTAAAAATCATCAAGTTCGCGTCGTAGGTGAGCGCACCGAGCAAGATCGCGCACACCACTCGATCGACGTCAACCACATAATAGTTGTCGCGCGGAGCAATCGGATTCGGCAAGTAAGGGTCGGCCACGCGTACCATCTTAGTATCGCGATCATAACCGCACAGCACGACGAAGTGTCCGGTTGGCAGCCCATTAATATCATCGGGCTTACAATCGATGCCGATTTCCCGTTTCGCTCGATACAGGAACGTCGAACTCAATCCAGCAATGATCGGATGCGATTGGTACAAATAATGGCGCAGCAATCCCCGCGTCAGATCTTTCATCCGCAGCTTGCCGCCCGCTTCGAGGAAGCCTAGATACGCGCCGCAGGCATACCGCAGCCGCTCGTTGTTCTTCGCCTGAATCTGTTCCTTCAGTTTAGCTTGCAATTCAGGTCGTCCGTGGCCGTGTTCATCGAACCACGTCGGATCGAATACGCGTACGTTGAACGTATAAATCGTTGCATCGTATCTGCGGGCCAAAGCATGTTGTCCGAGCAAGGCTCCCAGCGTACCGCCTTCGCTCAGGCTGCCCGTTTCATTGATGACTTGCTGTAGCGGCAACGCTTCGCCATAGTAGCCGTAGACCGCATGCAAACACGTCGGCCCGCAGGTCGTGTCATTGGGTTGCGGTTGAATCTCGAGGTGAACTCCATCCATCAGCTTCGACACCTTAAAGCAGTCGATGAGAATCGCAGAACCAAACGACTCGTGGCGGGGGTGGAGGATTAGAGACCCAGGCAGGCCGCTACGATTAAAGGGGGCTCGAAGACTCGACCCCAGCCACCTTCGCCACGGCGGGGTCGGGAGACCCGCACCGAGCGTCTCAGCGAGTCAGACCCGATGTTGTTCGCCATCTTCTTCGTAAGTGACTTGATACAGATCGCGTCGGCGATCGTTCCAGTTCTGGACGCTGCCGGCTTCGCGATGGTGACGCAACTGTTCGAGGTCGACATCGTGAATGATGACCGTTTCAACATTTGGATTACATTCCGCAGCGATGGCGTCACGAGCAAACTCGGCATCTGCCGGTGTAAAGATCCCGGATTGAGCGTAGTGGATGTCCGCGTTCTCGACGAACGGCAAATTCCCCGTACACCCGGCGATCGCCACGAACAGATGATTCTCGACGCAGCGTGCTTGAGCACAATAACGCACGCGCAGATAGCCGTGGCGAGTGTCGGTGTTGAAGGGTACGAAGATCACCTGCGCCCCCTTATGGGCGGCGATTCGAGTTAGCTCGGGGAACTCGATGTCATAACAAATCTGAATCGCGACGCGCCCGCAATCCGTGTCGAACACTTCGACCTTGTCGCCCGGAGTGACGCCCCACCATTTCCGCTCGCTGGGCGTGATATGAATCTTGTACTGCTTGCCGATCGAGCCATCACGTCCAAACAGGTAGGAGATGTTATAGAGCGTGTCGAGTTCGACAACGAACTGCGAGCCGCCGATCACATTGACATCATATCGAACGGCCATCTCGGTAAAGAATTCGAGATACTGCGGCGTGAACTCCGCTAGTTGGCGCGCCGCCAGTCCCGGACGCATGCCGTCGACGCAAGACAACAATTGTGTCGTAAACAGTTCGGGAAAGAGAATAAAGTCACACTTATAATCCGAGGCTGTATCGAGAAAGAACTCACACTGCTTCGCAAAGTCTTCGAAGCTCTTGATGGATCGCATCTGATACTGAACGACACAGATGCGAATCGGTTCGACGGCACTATGGAAGCGTCGCTTGGCACCCGGTACGTAGTTGAGGTTCACCCATTCCAGGAAGGTTGCGTAGCCGCACGAGTCGCTGTCCGCAGCCAAATAGTTAGCGATCAACCCTCGAACCGCGAAGCCGTTCGACATCTGAGCCGTCATGACGGGGTCGTAGATCGCTTTCTCGGCGACCTTGTCAATGTATTCGCTCGCCGGCATCTCCTCGGCGAATTTGCCGTAGCCCGGAATTCGCCCGGCAATCACAATGCGAGCCAGGTTCATCCGTCGCGCCAGATCTTTTCGGGCATCGTACAGACGGCGAGACAACTTCATTCCGCGGAACTCGGGATCGACCATGATCTCGATGCCGTACAGCGTATCGCCCTTCGGGTTGTGATTGCGGATATACCCGCTATCGGCCACCGCTTTCCAATTGTGCCACTCCAGACTCGGGTCGTACTCGAGCACCAAGCTGCTCGAAGAAGCGGCAAGTTTGCCGTCGATCTCGACCACGAGTTGTCCTTGCGGAAAAACATCCAGCTGGCTCTCGACCTGTGCCCGCCCCCAGGGTGCCATGCCGGGAAAACACTTCTGTTGCATCGCGATTAACGCGTCGAAGTCATCGATCGTCAACTGACGAACGCGGATTTTCCATTCGTAGTCGGCAAGATCCAGAGGTTCCACGGAATGTGTCCTTTCAAGTGGCAACGACGACCGGCCAAGTTCGACCGTTCATGCGGAGGAGGTATTCAGCTCCATCTAACCTCGTCTCGACCAAACGGATGTGCAGATTTCTACGATCGGCTATCCGGAGTGCGTTGAATTATCAGGATGAGCTTTCAAATCGACAATGGGACGCCCCAGGAATTCGTGGAGCGGCGTGAACGGACATTCGTTATACTGTCGATGCGACTTCGCCGTCAAAACCAGTTCCGCGAGAACTGCTAATGCAGATGTGATTAGGAGCCAAACGATGCTGACGATCAAAGGTTCAGGAAGCCGGTACTGCGACGGAGTGACTCGCCGTCAAGCTCTGCATATCGGCGGGCTCGCGATGGGCGGACTAGCATTGCCGCAGTTGCTACAGGCCGAAGCGAGTAACGGCGGCCGCTCGCAGAAGTCGATCATCATGATCTTCCTCACCGGCGGACCGCCTCATCAAGACATGGTCGATCTCAAGATAGACGCACCCGTCGAGATCCG
>CAUJKL010000796.1 GCA_963204995.1 Planctomycetota bacterium
TCATACCGGCCTAATCGCATCGCATAGTCCGCGAGCTTTGAGTTGGCGACTTGAGCGTTCGTGCTGGCTCGAATTGCTTCGGGCGTATCGCCCAGCAACTGGACTAATCGCTGGTAGAGGGCGAACGCTTCTTGTAGATCATCAGCGCTGCCCGACGCTTCAACCTTCTTGTCCATCGTGCGAGCCATCACGATGATGGCGGCCAGCTCGTATCGCGAACCGGCCGCGTTCTGGACGAGCCAGCCTGCGTTCAATCGCTCGTGTAGTGCGTCGCCTCGTCTTTGCGCCAACTGCATCATGTAAAAATGTTGCTCGGCGACAGCGACGTTCGACGCCGGGAGCGCCGTCGCTAGCGAACTCGCTTGATCGAGATACTTCCCGGCCGCGTCGTCGTTGGCTGGCGCTCCGTTCAATGCCACGTTGGCAGCTTGGTTCAGCGACCGCACCAGACGACTCTTGTCAGTCTCCGAACTCTTCAACTTGAGATAGGTATCCGTAGCGTCGAACAATTGTTTCGCAATCGCTGCTTTCGCGTCCGCTGCGGCAGTTGCCCACTGCTGATACAGAATCGTTGTAATCTCGTAGCGGGCGGTCAAATAGTCAGGCGAGTCGGTGGCGACACTCTCAAGGCTACGAAGCGTTTCGGCTGGCGATGTGCTTTGCCGCAGCTTGCCGATGTAGTAGTCGGCTCGCTTGGCGTACTCGTGTGCGGGAAACTCGCGTTTGATCATATTGAGCATATCGATCGCCGCATCCTTGAAGCGGGGCGCGGACTTGCTGGCCGCCTGAAAGGACACGAAGCCCATCCACGCCGAGTCGATCGCGAGATCATCGCGCGCCGCGATCAATCGTTCAGCGGCCAATTGGAAATCGCGTCCGGCAGCGTCGTACTTCCCTTGTCGATACAGGCTCCAGGCGAGTTGACTGCGGCACTGTCCCGCCGCGCCAAGGTCATTGTTCGCTGCTGGATCGCGCAGCGCCTGCGTCAGGCTGGCCGCGGCGGCCGCGTAGTCTTCTTCCTTCTTCGTCTCTTCAGCATGTTCGAACAGCTGTTGTCCTTGCAGCCAACGCAGATAGAACCCCGCATCGTCATCCAAGGCGATGTCGTACTTGGCCATCAACTGCTTGGCCGTGCCGCGCTGGCCGATCTTGATCAATCCGCCGAGCCCGAGAGCACCCAGGGGCCGAGCTTGCACATTGGCGGCAGCACCGCCGGCGTAAGCCGCTTGAATCAGGCTCACGCAGTAACTGACTTGGCCCTGAGTTGCTGCTCCCTTGAACTCGGCGATCTGTTTTGTCGCGAACGTGATGGCATCGGCATATCGTTCGACATTGAGTAACGATTGCAGCCGCCAGTAGTCCGCCTGATCTCGCAACTGCGGTGGTACGGAAGTGTGATTGAGCAATTCAAAGCAGCGATCGCTTTGCTCGCCGTGCCCCAGGGCGGCTTCGGTCAAGGCCAGGCCGATCAAGGTCCGCGACCGCCAAATCGATTCCAAACCGAGATACTCCGCCTCGACGTCGTCGTAACTGTCACCCACACCCAGCAACTGCCGAAAGATCGCGAGGGCGACCTCATAGTCGACCGGTGACTTTTTTGTCAGCCCTCGATAGTAGCTGGACCACGCCGCAAAGTAAGAAGCTCGCCCGACGATCGCTTGAAGCACTGCCAGCTCTTTCTCTTTCAGAGCCAACTGCTCGCCATCCTCCAGCTTGTTGATCTCTTCCAGCAGCTTGTCTTGTTTGGCGGTCAGCTCCGTCTGAAGCCGATTCAACTCGGGAGCAATCCGATCGAGAATGACTTGAGCGTCGGCGTGGCTGGCTGCGTCGTTGCGATCGGCGATCCACTTTCCGACCGCAGCCTCGGCGCGATAGTAATCGGCCTGCAGCAGCATCACTTCGAGCAACGACGTCTTGGCGGCTGGAACGCGTGCGAGCAATCCATTGATTTTGCGAACGACCGCATCGTACTTGCCCGCATCGTCGGAAGCCGCGAGCAGCTGGCTGGCATAGACGTCGGCAAGTCGTTGGGCCAGCGTCAGCCGCTTTGCCTCATCGGTTTCGCGGGCCAGCATTTTTTCCAAATGAACGGTCTGGAGGTCGATCAAGCCCAGTCGCGTCAGAAAGCTCTCTAGTTTCTCGTCTTCGGGAGTGGCGAGTGTGCTCGCTGGAGCGGACAAGAGCGCCACGAGACACATCGCAAGCACCTTGAGGCGAGTCGCTGTGGTCACCGTTTGAAACGAATTGTCAATCCATGGGAACATAAGACACCGAAACGAAGTCCGCATCCTTGCAAGCTTGAATTGCCTCTGCCGCCATCCGAAACGGAGCACCGTCGCTGACGCGCACGAAAGCACCGTCTAACTTATTCGGAAAGGCTCGCAGGACGTTCGTGAGTTCGGCTCCCGAGACCAGTTCGCGGGAGCCCACGCGAAAGACGAAGCCTGAACCACCGGCCACGATCTCGACAATCGCAGGCTCTAAGTCACTCGCTTGCGCAGCCGACTTC
This sequence comes from Planctomycetota bacterium, assembly GCA_963204995.1. GTDB lineage: Bacteria > Planctomycetota > Planctomycetia > Pirellulales > Pirellulaceae. Next base: position 2,510 of record CAUJKL010000796.1, read on the forward strand.
TCATTCACTTTGATGGCCGAATCGAGGTCGCGTTCGGTCTTCACAAAGCTGGCCGTGGTCATAAAGAAAATCAGCAGCAGGAACACAACGTCGATCATGCTCGTCATCGACAGAGCAATCTTCTTCTCGTGCTGTACTTTGCGACTGGAGAGTTTCATGGTGGGTTGAGAGTTGAGGGTTGAGGGTTGAGGGTTGAGGGTTGAGGGTTGAGGGTTGAGGGTCAGCATCCCGGGAGAAGGC
>CAUJKL010000797.1 GCA_963204995.1 Planctomycetota bacterium
AATACGCTGTCGCTCGACAAGGTGCTGCCAGAGTTGTTAGACAGTTTGTTCCGCATCTTTGTCCAAGCGGATCGTGGCTTTGTTGGTATGCTCGACGCGAACGGAGTCCTGGTTCCTCGCTGGACGAAGCTCCGCCGTGAAGATAAGGACGACACCATTCGTGTCAGCCGCACCATCGCCAAAACGGTGATGGATACCAAGGAAGCGATCTTGTCTGCGGATGCCGCCAGCGATGTGCGGTTCGAGATGAGCCAGAGCATCGCGGACTTTCGCATTCGTTCCATGATGTGTGCGCCGTTGGTCGATCGCGACAACAACGCGTTCGGCATTTTGCAAATCGACACACTCGATCAGAGACAGCGTTTCCGCGAAAATGATCTCGAGCTGTTGGTCAGTATGGCTGCACAAGCTTCGTTTGCGATCAGCAATGCCAAGCTGCACGAAGACACGTTGAAACAACGAAGCGTAGAACGAGACTTGCAATTGGCGCGCGAAGTTCAACAAGCCTTTTTGCCGCGTGAGGCTCCGGATCTGCCGGATTACACGTTCCACAGCTACTATCGTGCGGCGAATCAGATTGGCGGCGATTATTACGATTACGTGCCGCTACCGAATGGAAACCTGGCGGTGATCGTGGCCGATGTGGTAGGTCACGGTGTCGCTGCCGCCATGCTCATGGCCAAGCTCTCGGCCGAAGCACGTTATTCTCTGGCGAGCGAGGCTGAGCCAGCGGTCGCCGTGACGAAACTAAATCACCGCCTGGGTCAGCTGAATTTGAATCGCTTCGTAACATTCATCCTGGTCGTAATTGCTCCCAAGTCGCACGAAGTGACCATCGTCAACGCCGGACACATGGCTCCGATGCTTCGACATGCTGACGGAACGGTCGAGGATCTAGGGCAAGCTGAAGCCGGCATCCCATTAGGGATCATCAATGACTTCGAGTACAAACAAACTTTGATGACGCTGCAACCCGGCGAATTATTGACCTTGTACACAGATGGCTTGGACGAAGCGGCGAACGCGATCGGCGAACAGTATTCCATCGAGCGGATGCGAAAACGCGTGCAGGCCGCCGACGGAACTCCTGTCGGCACCGGTGAGTCCTTGATTACCGACATCCGCGATCACATCACCGGTTGCCCGCAAGACGACGACATGTGCCTCGTTATCTTTCGCCGCGACCAATAAGATCGTCGAGGGGTGCCAACGACCGCCCTCCCCTCCCCTTTCGTTACAGGATTGCCGCCATCGTTTTGCCGCGCGTGAACGGAGAAACCTTGCTGCGCGATCGACTTGAGGTTGATAGAATCAGGAAACTGTCGTAGCGCCAACGCTTGTGGAGATCGAACCATGAACTCAATTTCCCGCCGTCGATTGTTTCAGTTGGCCGGTGCCAGCGTCTGTGGCTACTCGGCCAGCGGTTGGTTGCCGGCGTTGGCAGATGAGATCTCTCCGCACCCGGATCGAAAACGACATTGCATCCTGCTTTGGATGGCTGGCGGGCCCAGCCAGACCGATACGTTCGACATGAAACCAGGTCATGCCAATGGTGGCGAGTTCAAGGAGATTGCCACCACGATACCCGGGCTGCATATCAGCGAGCATCTGCCGAGACTGGCAGAACAAGCAGACAAATTGGCCATCGTCCGCGGACTCAGCACCAAGGAAGGCGATCACGAGCGCGGCACCTATCTCATGCGAACCGGGCATCAGGCGCGAGGGCCGGTTAGATTTCCGACGATCGGTGCATCGCTCGCGAAGGAGCTAGGAGATTCGTCCGATCTGGCATTGAACTTCGTCAGCATCTCGCCTTATCGTGCGTTCAGTCAAGCCGCCTATGGCCCCGGTTTTCTCGGCCCTAAGTACGCGCCGCTGACCGTCGGTGCAACAGACAACTTGCCGACGTCCCCCGGTGACATGCCGCAGTACGCCGACCTGCGAGTCGATGACTTGGCTCGCCCCGCCAACGTCAGCGAACAGCAATTCGACAAACGCTTGAAGTTGTGGCGCACGTTGCAGGATGGCTTTCTCACCGATCATCGCTCTGCCTCGCCGCTCGCTCACGACACCGTTTATCGCCGCGCGTTGAAGTTGATGGACAGCAACATCGCTCAGGCGTTTGATCTCGAAGAAGAACCCAATACGGTGCGCGACGCTTATGGTCGCGGTCGCTTCGGACAGGGCTGCTTGATGGCGCGGCGACTGATCGAGCGTGGCGTGGCGTTCGTCGAAGTATCGCTCGGAGCCTTCGATGGCGGCAACATCGGTTGGGACACACATCAAAACAATTTTCCTGCCGTGCGACAGTTGTCGAATGATCTCGACGCCGGTTGGGGAACGCTCATGCGAGAACTGGACGAACGCGGACTCCTCGAATCCACAACGATTCTCTGGATGGGCGAGTTCGGTCGAACGCCTGCGATCAACGACAACGCCGGTCGCGACCACTTCCCCGGCGCGTGGACCTGCGTGTTCGGCGGCGGCGGGATCAAGGGTGGGCAAGCGTACGGCAAGACCAGCGAAGATGGCATCGAAGTCGTCGAAGGTAAAGCGAATGAAGCCGACGTTCTTGCAACTCTTTGCATGGCACTTGGTGTCAAGCCCAGCAAGGAAAACATTTCCGAACAAGGCCGCCCGATCAAGATTGCCGAAGGCACGGCGATCAAAGACATCTTGGCATAACCGAAGGAAGATCGATGAGTACTATTAATGTGCCTGCGGAACAACGAGTCGTTCTCAACGATGTTACTTGGGAAATCTACCTCGCGATCACAACCGAAACAGATCGTCCTGGAAAGCGGATCGCGTACGATCAAGGAGTCATGGAAATCATGTCACCTGGCAAGCTTCATGAAGATATTGGTCGGTTGATCGGTCGTATGGTGGAAGTCTTCACTGAGGAACTGGAAATTGACGCCGCAGCCGTGAAGTCCACTACTTTCCGCCGGAGTGACGAGCGGCGGGGCTTCGAAGCGGATGAAAGTTTTTATATCACAAATGAAAATGCAATTCGGGGCAAAGACGACATAGATCTCGCAATTGATCCACCACCGGATCTGGTCATCGAGATCGACATCAGCCGCACCTCGATGAATAAGTTTCCAATTTTTGGCGGGTTACACGTGCCGGAGGTTTGGATTTACGATGGCGAGTCGCTGGTCGTCTATATCCGTACACACGGAGCGATCTATGAAGCTTCGGAACGCAGTGTGGTTCTTCCGACGTTTCCATTGGATGTGGCGGCACTGTGTCTCGAACGTCGTCACGAAATGAGCCAAACTGAGTGGATACGAAAGTTTCGCAATCACGTACATGATCAAATCAAGAACGAAGGTAAGGCATGAAGTTAGGTCTTATCAACTCAGCCTGGGTGCAAGCGAACCGACCCACCGTCTTCGGCTTGCAAAAGACCAAGGAACTAGGGTTCGACACAGTCGACATCTCTATCGACCCGCTCGATACCGACGTGAAAGAACGACGGCTGATCAAAGACGAGTGCGATCGGCTCGCCTTGCCGATCGTGTCGGTTTGCTGCGTCGCGGTTGGATTGATCGACTTTAGTCCGAGCGTCCAGCGGTTCCACGTCGAACGCGTCAAACGCTATCTCGATCTGGTCTACGAATACGAAGCCAAGAACTTGTTGCTTGTGCTCGGCGAGTATATCTGGAACCAGGAAGTCATTCCGCCCGCCGATCAGTGGAAGATGGGCGTCGAGAACTGCAAAGTGCTTGGTGACTATGCAGCCGATCTCGGCGTACAGATTGCGTTGGAGCTGGAGCCTTTCAAGCTGTCGTTGCTCAACTCGGTCGATACGATGGTGCGGTTCATCAATGCCTGCGACCATCCGGCGGTTCAAGCGAACATCGATGTCTCGCATTTGCTGTTGGCGGGTGTCGCGCCGGAAGAGCTGCGGCGTCTGCAGGGCAAGGCGATTCACTGTCACATCTCAGACTGTGACGGCAAGGCCCACGGCGACTTGCCTCCGGGACGCGGCGTTGTCGACTTTGAGCCCTACCTGCGCGAGATCAAAGCACTAGGTATCGACGGAGCCATGTCGATCGAGCTTGAGTTCTCACCGCAACCATCGAAAATCGTCGAATGGGTAGAAGAAGCGTATCGAGAGACCGACAAGCTGATGCAGGCAGTTGGGCTGCGTGGTTGATTGAACCACGGATGGCACGGATTACACAGATGATCGTGCCGACGAAAGAACCGTTTTACCTTGATCCCAATCCGTGACATCCGTGACATCCGTGGTTAAATCTCCCCCATGCCAGCACCTCTGAACTATCTCCCGCAATTACCAACAAACAAAAACACACCGATCGGTTGCATCGGCTCCGGCTTCATCATGGCGGATTGCCACTTGGTCGCGTATCGCAAGGCCGGCTTCAACCCTGTGGCGATCGCGTCGCGAAACGCGGCTAACGCGAAAGCCGTCGCCGAACGCCATTCCTTGCCGAAGGTTTATGAGACCTATCAGGAACTACTGGCCGACCCACAGATCGAAGTCGTCGATGTCGCCGTGCCGCCGGACGTGCAACTCGAAGTCATGCGAGAACTTGTCAAACACAACGACCACATCCGAGGCGTGCTGGCTCAAAAGCCGATGGGCATGAACTACGGCGAGGCGAAGCAGATGGTCGAGCTGTGCGAGCAGGCGGGGATCATGCTCGCAGTAAATCAGAACATGCGTTACGACCAATCGATTCGAGCCTGCAAGGACGTGCTCGATCGTGGTTATCTCGGCGAGCCAATCTTCGCCAGCATCGACATGCGAGCGATTCCGCATTGGATGCCGTGGCAAGAGCATCTCGGCTGGGTCACGCTCCGCATCATGTCGATCCACCATCTCGATACGTTCCGCTATTTGTTTGGCGATCCCGTGCGAGTCTTCGCCAGCACGCGTCCCGATCCTCGCACCGAACAGAAGTTCGCCCATCAAGACGGCATCTGCCTCTACATCCTGGAGTACGCGAACGGCTTTCGCGCCGCGTCGTGGGATGATGTCTGGACAGGGCCTGCTTCGGAAGGTGTCGAGCAAGACATCTACATTCGCTGGCGAGTCGAAGGCCGCGACGGATTAGCGCGCGGCACCATCGGTTGGCCCGACTATCCAAAAGCCACGCCCAGCACCATCGACTACACAACAGAAAAAGCTCCCGGGCAATGGCATCAACCGCGCTGGAATGAAGTCTGGTTCCCCGATGCCTTCGTCGGCACGATGGCTCAGTTGCTGTGTGCGCTGGAAGAAGACTGCGAGCCGGAAATCGGCGGTCGCGATAATCTGAAGACCATGGCGCTGGTCGATGCTTGTTATCTATCCGCACGCGAACATCGAGCCGTCGAACTCAACGAGATCACAATAGAGGTTGTCTGAGAAGCAGGCGTTTGTATCCTGACACGATCCGGAGGCCTTTCTAAGCAGCATTGAACACTTGAGAACCGACCCAGTGGGCTTGGCAAGATCGTCTCGGGAGCGACGCAGCAGACCAACATTACGGTTTCAGTGCTTCGACTACAACGACGGCTTCGGCGTACTCAGAGTCACGCCAGTCGACAATCTCGAATCCGGCATTTTCTGTAAAGCGGCGGATGTCGTCCTTTGAGTCACGGTGGATCAGGTGGTCCATTTGCCGGTGCCGAGCACGGGCGGAATCGAAGTTTCGCTTTAGCGCATTAAAGACTCCCTTCTCCTCTAACACTTCCCGCATCCGCGCAAATAGTTTGTCAACGTTAGTTTCGCTGTGCGATGTGGAAAACACGACTTTTCCGCCCTCACGGAGCAGTTGAAACGCCGCTCGCAGACAGACCTCCGGGTCGCGGACTGCGTACAGTACATTCATCAAGATGGCGGCCTCGAAGTAATCGGGCTGCAAAAACTCTCGCCAGTCGTCCAACCTCAGAAGGTCTTCCTTCAGAGGTCGCAGGCGGCCAAAGTAATTCTGGTTGTCATCGATCTCTGCACGTTCAATCTTTGCTATCAATTGTTGAATCATGGCGTGGTTCGATTCGACTGCCCAGACCTCACGGTTCTCCCGTGACCGAAGCAATCGGAGCGTGCCCGTGCCCGTGCCCGCCCCCAAATCCAGACACAAACGACAGTCATCCAACTTGCTGCAAATTAACGTCAGCAACTGATGATAATCATCGAATTCAAGCAGCAACTTGTCGTACGAAATTGCGTACAGCGACCAATTGAGATCTTCTAACATGCGTTTTTGGAGGTCGCTCCACAACTGCTCCATCTCGTCAGCTCGGCTGATGTTCAGAAAGACGGACCAAGCCGCCAAACCGCCACTCGCGTTGGGAATTTGAACCGCAATCTTTTGAAATTCAATCTCTCCATATTTCTTTGACCGGAAGACCAGCGGCTCCAAGTCAATCAACGGCACGTTGTTGGGGTCAAAGATTTCTGTCGAGCGATTGTAAACGGCCTCCACGTTCTCCAATTCCCGCACAAAATCCTCAGCGTGACTTCCGCGTTTGAGACCCAGCGGAGCGGCAACTAATTCGTCAAAGGCCCCGTTCCAATCAAGGAAAAAGTAGTTGTCGTCCAACAAATAAGCTGGGATTGAATGATCAAAGGCGGGTGCTCGTGCGGAAATGATTCGCCTCCACGATTCATCAGGCCCACTTGGTTTCTCCTTGGAACCAGGTAGACCCGTTAGCAAATTCTGTGGTTGATCCGCGACCATTAGTTTCCTCGTAGTTTGTCACGCAACAACACGATGTGTCGCTGTGGCGGCAGTTATCGGCAGCAAATTAGCGCGGCGATCGGTGCAGATCGCGGAGCGGACAACCCGATCTCGTGCGCTCCGAATACGCCCCATTGGACCAACATCCGATATTGCTGCATAGACATAGGTGCTTAGAACCGAACAGCATTCCCGGGTCCGGTGGACCGGATCCTTCTTTGATCATCGCCAAGTCTTTATTGGCCACCGCAACGAAACGCTGGAGCGGTGTCTTCAATTCCAGCATCATCGCCACGGCTTCCTGATCTAATTCTTGCGCTCGGCTGTGCGAGCCTTCAATTTGCCTGAAGCCAAAATCCTCGTACATCGAAACGTGCGATGGAACACACTCTAACAAAACGACGTCCTTCTTCAGGTCGAATGCGGTAGCAAGCACGGCGCGCACCAAGACCTTCGAGACGCCCAGGCCGCGATAGCGGGGGCCGACTACCAAGCGGCTCAGCTCGCCGATGTCCTCCGCCCGCTTCAGTATCGCACGCGACTTTTCGTGAAAGTCTGCCGACTGCAAGATCGGCAGGGAGCCAAAGTATCCCGGGGCGTTGATCTTCTGTTCGAGAATTGCGCGGTTTGCTTCGCGCGGGTTCGCTGCCGCCTTGTCGGCCTCGCACTTTGCAATCTCTCGAATTAAGTTACTTTGCTTCAGCAGCGTCTGTTGTGGGTGCGATCCAATCACCGACTCACGTATATTGCCGAGCCCACGGGCCAGCACGAGGCGAACGGTCCCGGCAATTTCACCGCTGTCGTGGTCCTTCGCAATGAAATGAATCGCGCCTTTACGATCGTACACATCGTATCGATCTACTTCCAACTGCGACGGGCACTGAGAGATGCGATCCTCCAGGTAGCCCATGCGGTCATACACCTGGAATCGCAAAGCAAGGCAGTCGTACAGTTCCTCTCTGGTCTGTGCGACCTTAACTTCAATCGCGCGCTCTCGGGGCAACGCACGAGGCGGTCCTGGCGGTGCCTTCAAACGCAACCCGTCGGCGACCTTCGTAATCTCGTTGCGCAGCGACTCACCATCCATGCTGCCTGCGTCGACCACGCGATCGACATCAGGCGTTCGCCGCGCCGGACCGTTGACCAAGCCCACCAAACCGCAGAACTGCTGCGTGTGTTCCAAGAACAGTTTGCGGATTTCGGCAACGACCTGACTGGGGCTGAATTGGCCGTCACTTCCCACCGTGACCAGCTGGTCCGAGACGATCACAAATAGCCGACGATCATCGAGATGACTTTCTATTTCCGCTAAAAGCCGAGATGTGTTTACGGGACACCACTCGAAGGCAAATTGCTGATTCGTGGCAAACGCATCGAGATGCGCGCAAGTGAAAAACACTGGCAATGGCCGTTCCAAGAAAGGGTGGGCCTGATTCAAACCCTGCCGAATACTGGAATCCGAACACGCGACAATCACGACGACGGGCAGTTGCGTTGCTCTCCAGTAAGTTTTGTCCGCCTTTATTCTGGGCTTATGGCTTTCACGCGGCGTCCCTGGCACCCTATCCGTTAAGCCCTGGTTTCTGCCCGTACACGGATCCGCGCCGCCTTTCACCTCTACTTCCTCGTCCTTGTCCTTGTCCGAGTGAAGCTCCACTTCTACTTTCGGATCGGCGGATTCGTCGATCAAGTGCAGAGGGATTGAGTTCGCCGAATACGCAAACAGCACGGGAGTTCCCCATTCAACGGAGTTGTGCTTGGAACTGGCGACCGCCTTTCTCGCTTCAGTGACGGCGTCGCCGACTTCCAACCCGGTGGTTAGCGATTCATAAAATGCCTGTGAAAAAGCGATCGCTGCGCGATCCGAGATTTCGTACTGCATTGCCAGTACCGCTGGGATGCCCCGACGAACGAGTTTTGCTGCGGTGCTCGAAAATATATCGTTCTTGCACGCTACTGCGGTATCGCAGGAATTCAGCACGACCAATGCTAAGGACGAGTGATCGCAGAGCAAGTCACACAATTGCGTGGCTTTCAAACTGTGCGGCCGTCGCTGACCATCCTCTAATAGGATTTCACCTTCCGAACTCGGTTCGTCAAAGCGACCGTGACCGGAAAAGTGGAAAACATGCCACGGCCCCTCTCGCAATTTGCGTTGCAGCGCCTCGCAAGTGCCTGCCTCAAGCCACTCGACTTCGACCCGATGCCCCAAGGGGGCAAGAGCCCGTTGCATGCGCCCAATTTCGCGCTCGCCGTCTATCGGAGAAAGCGATTCTGGGTTGGACAACATCGCCAAGACTCGAAGTGGCGTTCTTAGGACAGACGACGGCCGAACTCTCGACACGCTCAAATGCCGCACAATAGGTGTGTTACGCGACAGACACGGAAATTGGTCTTCGCGGCTATCAAAAATAAACTCCCACGGCAAGCCAGCCAACTCCGCAGCCTCTTCGATATGAAGCAAAATGCGGCATTCGACACCTTGTCGCGATGCCTCGCTGCGCGCCGCGTCGTATCGTTCGCGCACCGCGCCCGCGATCAAGGCGTCGAACAATTGACTCCCGAACTGGCACACATCTTTCTTTCCTTGCGACTGGACATCGCGTCGGAGCGTCGCCGATTCCAAGATAGCCTTGGATAGCCTGAGGAGGTGGTTCTCCAAGACAATTTCGTCGAACGGAAAGTTCATCGTTTCCTGGGCCGTGACCGAACTCGTCTCAATTACAGCAACCGGGTACTTACGGCCGTTTCCCCTCCCAATATGCAAGACGAAGTCAACGCTCCGGCGTTCGGCAGGTAGTACGCCACTGTCACTAGAACTCCCATGAAGCCTGCCAGAATTCGGTTTGACGCCGGTGATACCCCAGACCAACTCACCCAGCCCTTTCTTCGTTAAGCCGTGGCGAAGGTCAACCCACATGAATGCGTTGAGAAACAACGGCAGCTTCACATCGTCGGGCGCTCCCGGCAAGAGTACCGGTATGATCAGAAGCTCGTTGCCCGCTTTTTTCTCCTCGACAAACCGCCTCAACAGTCCGTTCATCTCGGGATCTTCCCATGGGCCAATTCCGTTACTCCCGACGCAGACAGCCGCCGACTTACACGTGTTAATGATGTCTTCCAGTGCATCCTGCCATCTCTTCCCCGGACGCAACTCCCATTCATCCAACCAAACGGTCAGATCCTGCGCCTTCAATGCCTCGCCCAGTTGGCGAACAATAGGTTTGTCGATGCTGTTATGACTGAGAAAGACGTCAAATCGCTCTAATATCGACATGGCCACCCCTCTAAAACGTATCTCATTGACCTCCAGGATCGCGAACCAGTTTATACTTCCCTGTAGGGAGTCGCAAGAATAAAAATCTCTATTTTGTATCTTCAACGATGTGATGGCCAAGCCTCTATCGATGCGTCAATAGAAATCGTCAATTGATTCAAACGCGAGAATGCCTACCTTCGAGAATGAGAAGAAATAAGTAGCTCAGTTGCTGTGTGCGCTGGAAGAGGACCGCGAGCCGGAAATCGGCGGTCGCGATAATTTGAAGACCATGGCGCTGGTCGATGCTTGTTATCTATCCGCACGCGAGCATCGAGCCGTCGAACTCAGCGAGATCACCGGTGACGATCGCAGTTGAGTTCAAGGAACGACAAACAATCGGTTCCTGAAGTGCGGTTCGATATTCGCAGTTAGCGATAGACATCCTTTCGGTGCCCCACCGCAATGATTTCAACGGTCTGGATCCCATCATCAATCGTGTAGAGGATTCGGTAAGCACCAACCCGCAGACGATACGCTTCGAGGCCTCGCAGTTTCCTGCTGCCCTGTGGCCGCGGGTCATTTTCTAGGGAAAGAATTGACTCGGCTATTCGGTCGAATGCCGATTTGGCAGGTCGTCCATTTCTTTTTCCGCCGATCGTTTGATCCGCACGGAATACAAGTGCCCGTTGGTCATCGATCGTCACGGTCGCTTAGATACTCGTTAAACGCGCGAGACGGTTCCTGTTGTCGCTCCGCGAGAGCCGCCAGATCCAGCAAGTCTAGGCGCAACGAGCGATCACCTGCAATTCGCACGAGAACTTCATCCCGCTCCTCTTTCGGTAGTGCTTTGAAAGCCGTAAAAAACACTTCGGCCGTAGCTTTCGATTTGACGCTCATTACATATACCCTTACATAGCGCACGCCCAAACGATCAGTATACTCTAGCGAATCAACCGGGCGATCCACCATATCGAGACGTTCCGCCATTTGTTCGGCGATCCCGTGCGAGTCTTCGTCAGCACGCGTCCCGATTCTCACACCGAACAGAGGTTCGCCCATTCAGACGGCGTCTCTATCGGCACGCGAGCATCGAGCCATCGAACTGGGCGAGATAACCTGGCACTTCGACTGACGGCTGTGGAGGTGGCTGGGGCTGAGTCCGCGAAGCCCCGGCTTACCATGAACTCCAATCAGCCGTGGCGTCGAAGACTCCGCCACAGCCACCCGTCCACAGCCACCCGTCGGTTCTGTCAATTAGCCGTTTGGGCGTTAGCCCCGGTTCCTGCCCGATTACCCCGGAAGAACTGAGGCTAACGCCCAAACGGCTAATGAAAAGTGGCGCTGTCCAGGGTAGAATGCGAAGAACCTTCACCTGCGGGAGTTGCTAATGGCGAGTAATGCGGCTGTGGCCGAAAACTTATCGGATATCCTTGCCGAATTGGGCGGGATTCCAGTCGATCGCGTGCATTGCGAGCCGACTCCCGGTCGAGCCACGATCGACGATCTCGTGCGGCTCAACAACAACGGCAGCCAATGCGAGTTGGTCGACGGGACTTTAGTGGAGAAAGCCATGGGGTGGAGAGAATCGCTGATCGCGTTGGCGTTGGGAAGTATCTTGCGTGAGTACGTGACGGCGAACAATCTCGGCGTCGTCACGGGAGCCGACTGTTTTATCCAACTGCTGGGCTCGCTAGTACGTGGCCCCGATGTGGCGTTTATCTCGTGGGCTCGATTGCCAGACGGTCAGATTCCCCAGGACGCCATCCCGCAGATCGTGCCCGACTTGGCAGTCGAAGTGATCAGTGTGGGCAACACGCTGACCGAGATGTCGCGCAAACGTCGCGAGTACTTTCATGCGGGAGTCCGGTTGGTATGGATGGTGGACCCGCGCGAGCGAACCGTGGCGGTTTATACAAGCATCAACGACTACGAGATCCTGGACGAAGACCAAGTCCTGCGCGGCCACGACGTCGTGCCAGGTCTTGAGATCCAACTCGCCGAAGTTTTCGCCGAACTCGACCGACAGCGGCCACAAGG
>CAUJKL010000798.1 GCA_963204995.1 Planctomycetota bacterium
GGAAACGCAACCGGACCTTCGCGAGGTTCGCCTCGCGGTCCAACGGTTGGGTGACCGTGACTTTGCGACGCGCGAGGAGGCGTATCGATTTCTGTGGAGTCAAGGGCTGAGTGCCAAGACGGAACTGGAGCGCGCACTCAAGAGCCGCGATGGCGAAGTCCGTTCGCGGGCACGGCGGCTGCTGAATGACTTCGAATACGGCATCCTGCCGGGAACGCCGCGCGGGTTGCTGGAGCTGATCCGCAACTTCCGCGACGGGGCTGCCGAGGTTCGCCAACAAGCGTTTCAGAAATTGCTCGAGGCTAAGGAATTCAAAATCGTCGAGCGGCTGATTCGCTTGGAACGCCAGCCGGAAAGCCGTCGCAGCCTGCTCGTCCAGTTGGTGCAACATCCGCAAGCGGTCGACGCGTTCATCGAACTCGATCGGATCGAGACGCTGCTGGATGCGGTGGCCGCCGACCAGGACGCCGAGTGGCGGAAGCTCGTCTCGATTCAGTTGATGTTCGCGCCGAAGGTCATGGAGCACCTGGCTGCGAAGAAACAACTCGACAGCGTGCTCAAGCTGATCCAGGACGAGAAGCAGGCCGACGCGCGTCAGCGGATGCTGGCTTTGATCTTCCACAATCCCACCACGGTGGTCGCCGTCATCGAGCACAAGCAGTTGAGCTTCCTGTTTGGCGCGATCAAAGCGGAACCCGATCAGGCCCGGCGCGGCGAGTGGCTGGCGGCAATCGTCTCCAATCAAGCCGCGGCTCAGAAGCTGGTCGAACAGGACAAGGTTGGCGAGGTGCTGGAGTTTGCCGAAGCACAAATCGCGGTCGAGTCCGCGGTGACGGTGTTCGAGCGGATTCTGCAATCGCCGGCGATCACGCAAGCGATGTTGAAGGAGGGCGGCGTCGACCGGTTGATCGCGCTGGTGTCGCGCGAGAAGGACGCGGCCAAACGAGGCCGGTTGATGGCTGCCGCGATCGCGTCGCCAGCGATTCGCGGCCAACTTCGAGGGCGAGCGCTGGCGGATCTGGTCGTCGCCGCTGCCAAGAAGGAGCAGGATCTAACGGCGCGTCGCGCGATGCTGCTGGCGTTGCTGGAGAACAACAATGTCGCGAATGCGTTCTCCGATGCCGCAACCATGCACGTCGTGTGGCGGTTTGTGCGCGAAGACGATGACCGTGCGTGGCAGGCCCGGGCGATCGCTCTTCTGCTACGCGGTTATCGGTCGTACCAAGAGCTGGCCGATCGCGAGGAAGCGGCTTGGCTCTTGCAGCTGGTCGACGATGCAGCAGCCGCCCCCGTGCGTGAAGAGTTGTTGCTGCGGCTACTGAGCAATCCGCAGATTCACGACCTGCTGATCGGTCAGGGGCACGCTGCCACTTTGTTGACGTTCGCCAAAGGGATGGCCGACCAGTCGCGTGGCCAAGTGCTGCAAAGCCTCGCCGCCAGCCGCGCCTTGGGGCAGGAGTTGGTTGCCAAGGACGAAGCGGACTTGCTGATCGCGCTGGTCAAGGAGGAAAAACTCGCCAAAGTGCGAACTGCGTGCCTGCAAGGCGTGCTCCGCAATCAGACGGCGCTGCCACAACTGATTCAGAAAGGGCACTACGATACGCTTCGCGAGTTGATCGAAGCGGAAGATGACTTGCCGCAGCGGGGAACCTTGCTGGGCGATTTCGTGAACGCCAATGGCATCTTGGACGAGATCATCAAACGTCAAGAGACCGATTTGCTGCTGACGTGTTTCAACATCGAGCACGAAGGGGCGCGTTCGCGATTTCGGATGCAGCTGTTCCAAAATATTCGAGCCATCGGCGTTCTCGTCGAGCAGGGGAAATACGACGAACTGCTGGCAATGGCCCGTCTGGATGACGGAGCATTGCTCGACGAGTTCCTCGCGGTGCCGCAGGTGGTCGAGCGGCTGCTGACTAAGAAAGGATTCCGCGAATTGTTTGGCGCGGTAATGAAACAGGGGACGGCGGACACTCGCCGACAATTCTTGCAGCGGATGTTCTACAACGGCGAGACGATTAAGAAGCTGATCGCCGCCGACGAGTTTGAGTACGTCTTTGCACTCATTGCGTCCGAACCGGAAAGCAACTGGCGGGCGTCGTTGCTCGGTCCTGCCTTATCGTCCGCCGAGGTGATCCGCTACTTTGCCGACAAGGACAAGCTGCAACTCGTCTTCAACTTGATTGCGGTCGAGCCGGAGCCGAATCAGCGGAACCAGTTGCTGTCTTACCTGACTTCGCGCACCGAGGCACTCAGCCTGTTGATCGAGCGGGGCCAGCGCGACAAGCTGCTTGAGGCGGTGAAGAAATACGCCGAGGGACGCATGCGCGGGGACATGTTGGGGCGCGTGCTCATCCATCCGAAGACCCTACAACAGTTGAAGGCCGACGAACGCCTGAGCGAACTACTCGACTTCCTCCGTTCAACCGAGGAGCCGGACGACGCAGTGCAAGCGTATGTCAACGTGTTGTTCGCCAACGACAACGCGATCACGACGCTGATCGCTGCGGGTCAGTTCGACTCGCTCTGGGCCGCCGCCCGCAGGCAGCCGGATCAGCGGCGGGGAGACGTACTCGCGCGGTTGGCCGCCAGCCGCACGGTGGCCACGCATTTGCAACAGGCCGGGACGCTGCACTTGCTCGTCGAGCTAGTCCAGGACGAGAAGCACGAACCGGCACAACTGAGTTGTATTCGCGGGCTATTCAGCAACGCAGAAGCGATGCAACACTTGTTGAAGGGAGATGATTACCAGACGCTTCGCGGCCTCATCGACCAACAGGCCGATGCCATACAGCGCGCGACACTATTGGGCGACTTTCTCAATGCGAACTCGGCACCGCAGCAAATGGCAGCACACAAGGAACTCGATCTGCTGCTGGAATACGCCGAGCATGAAAACGATGCGGCTCGGAAGCAGTTCCGCGCGCGTCTGTTCCGCAACTCGCAGGCCCTGACCTTATTATTGAATGCCGGGCATTTTGAACAGCTGGTCGCCATTGCCAAGGAAGAGAACGGAGCACTCCTCGCCCAGTTGCTCGTAGTGCCCAAGGCAATCGAGCTGCTGATCGCCGCCGAACAATTTGATGTGTTGCTCAAGTTAGCAGGCGAACAGGCGGACGCCAATGTGCGAAGCAGCTTGCTGCAATCGCTGGTCCACAACCGCACGGTCTTGCAGACGCTGGTCGTCCATGACCACATCGACACGGTGCTGCGACTGATCCAGAAAGAACCCGAGACATACGCACGCACATCGCTGCTGACTGCATTTCTAGCGACTCCCGACGTGATGCGGCACTATGTCAAAGCGGGCCAGCTCGACAGTATCTTCGAGATGTTGGCCAACAGCTCGTCTTCCAACGCAGGCCAGACGTTGCTGGCTTCCGTGCTCGGACGCTACGACGTGATTACGGTGTTGGTCGAGAACGATGGTTTGGAAGACACGGTGTCGAGCATTCAGGCTCATACGATCGGAGCTAATCGAGGCCAGTTACTCGGCATGCTGCTGACGAATTTCAAGTCGGTGGAGTGGCTGAAGAAGAACAAGAAGTCCGCACTGCTGATGTCGCTGGCTGGCCCGGAACACAAAGATACTGCGGCGCGGCAGGCGTACCTGCTCGTGATGTTTGCACACTCCAACGTGTTCGATCTGCTGATCGCAGATGGTCACTTCGACGAACTATTGGAACTCATCAAGAGCCAACCGGACCAAGCTCGCGGCACGGCACTGCGAACTTTTCTAGCCAACCGATCTGTCGCCCAGCACCTCGACAAGAACAAGCAAGTCGAGCGATTGTTAAAGCTGGCGTTTGACGAAGAACACGTGGCCACGCGTCAAGCCGCGTTGGGAGGCTTGTTGCAAAATAGCACGGCGATGCCACAACTGCTGGCGGCTGGACACTACGCGACACTGAAGAAAGAAGTGGAAGCGGTAGCCGATCCCGTCCAACGCGGCACGCTGTTTGGTGAGTTCTTGCGAGCCCAGGGCGTGCTGGACGAACTCGTCAAGCAAGGCGAAGTGGATTTGTTGCTGAAGTACGCCGAAGTCGAAAACGACAATGCTCGCAAGCAATTTCTCGCTCGGCTGTTCCAAAACCGCAACGCCGTCGGCCTGCTCATCGACAGAGGACATTACGAAAAACTGCTTTCTTTGGCTCCTCAGGACAACGCTGCCTTGATGGGCGCGTTCTTGAGCGTGCCGCAAGTCATCAAACATCTCGCCGCCACGAAGCAACTCGACGTGCTGTTCACTTTTCTGGCCGAGGCGACCGAAGACTACGCTCGTCGCAACTTGCTGCAACAGTTGGTCCAGACCGAAGAATCGGTCAAGCTGATCGTCGAAGCTGGTGAGTTGCCGAAGCTGCTCAAAGTGGCGGCGTCGGACACGCAGGCCAGTTACCGAGGCTCGAACATCGGCGCGTTGCTCGGTTCGCCCTCTGTGCTCCAGCACCTCGTCGAGAACGATCGGCTTGACTTGCTGAACGAATTGTTGCGCGCGGAAGCCGAGCCTGCCGTTCGTAATCAGATCGTCAACAATCTGCTGAATCGTAGCAATGCGATCGAGGTGTTCGTCGCCAAGGACAAGCTTGATACCGTAGTGACGCTGGTCAGTCAGTACACCGACGACAACTCACGTGGCCAGTTGCTCGCCCGCGTGCTGGCGAATCAAAAATCGCTCGAGAAGCTGAAGGCAGACAAGAAAGTTGATCTGCTGCTTTCGGTTGCCGAGGGACTCAATCCGATATCGGCACGGGCCTACCTGGGGCAGCTCTTTGCGTATAGCCACGCCTTGAGTTTGCTGCTGGATCAAGGGCACTATGGCAAGTTGGTCGAACTGGCGATGGCCAACGAGGGGATGTTGCTGCCTCAACTATTCGCGAACGGCAAGGCGGTGAACGAACTGTTGAAATCGGAACAGCTGCCGGTGCTGGTCAAGTTCGCCAAGACAACCGACGACAACGATCGACGGCGTTTTTACTTGACGCTGTTCTTTGGCAACGACCGGCTCGTTGAAGCATTGGCCGAGCAAAAGCTGCTCGGCGATTTGATCGAGTTGTGTCGATCGGAAACGGACGAGAAGCTGCGCAACAAAAACGTCGTCACGTTGCTGCTGTCGCCCGTGGCCATCGATCGGTTGGAGGCGGAAGAGCTGGCGCAAATCGTCAAGTTGGCCGCGAGTGATGCGGACGCCGCCAATCGGCAGCGATTCCTGAACGATCTGTTCGGTCGTGCTCCGGCAGTTGCCAAGCTGGTCGAGAAAGGGTACTTTGCGACCCTGTTTGATGCTGCCGCTAGCGACCTCAGCGAATCATCCCACTACTCACTGGTGTCGCGCGTGCTAAACAACCGCGAGGCCGTCACGCAATTGGCTGTGTCGGGACAATTGGCGGCTGTATTGAAGATGGTGACGGACTTGCCCGACGCCCACCTGAGAAGCTCGCTGATGCAGCAGTTGCTCCAAAACACCGCGTTCGCACAGGCGGTTGTCGAGGCCGGAAAACTGGACGTGGTGCTGGAACAAGTCGAGGTGATCGAACCCGAGTCGCTGCGGCGTTCGGCGCTGGGTGCCGTCTTCGGTTCGCCGGTTGTTCTCGCCTCGCTCGTCAAGCAAGGTCAACTGCACATCGTCTTTGATCGGATCGCGAAGGAACAAGACGACAACTTGCGGCAGCGTGTTCTGCAGGCACTGGTCTACAACTCGGCGGGTGGCCCGATTCTGGCCGACGCCAAGATCGCGGACGACTTTGTGAAGTTGCTTGACCAGATGGACGAACGTCAGCGGCTGGGTGCCGTGTACCGATTCGTGAACGACACGCCGGTACGGCAGAAATGGGTGGCGGCAGGTAAGGTTTCTCAGCTGTTAGCGATCGCCGCGATGTATCCCGAGGCGCAGCGTGATTGGGCGCGGCGGCAAGTGCTTTACTCGCCCTCCGGCTTGTTCGGGCATTTGGTGGTGTCCGGCAAGTTGGACGAAGCCGAACAGCTGTTGCGAGACGCAGACGGAGATGAAGGAATCAATCAGCTCGTTGCTTATCTGGCATTCGAACAACGACTCGCTGACGAGACAGCCAAGGTCCGTCAGCGATACGCCGACGTGCCAAACACGAAGGACGCTCGACTGCTCGTCTATCTGTTGCGGGCTCAAGGAGACCTGGCGGCGGCGCGGCAAATGGCCGAGTCCGTCGACGACCCGGCTCTCCTACGGTCATTGTTCGTCGAAGAGCGAGACTGGTCACGAGCTTCGGCTCTGCTGGCGAAGTCAGTTCAGCCGTCCGAGGTCGAGCCACCGAGCATCATCGATCCGCTCAAGTATGTCGAGGATCTCGGCTTGTTGGCAGCGTATCAGCAACTGAGCGGAGACATCGCAGCGTACGATGCGACGGCCAAACGCATCCAGGAGTTTGCCGAAGCCCATCGAGACAATTCGGCAGTCGGATGGCAATGCGCGGAGGTTCTGTTATTGAACGGCGAGAGCGAAACGGCGTTGACGATTGCGGACTGGGCCAAGCCCTTCACTGCCATGAACCTGCACTTGCTCCGGCACGAGTATGACCAAGCGTTGGCGGCGTTGGGTTGGAAGGAAGACACCGCCATCGATCTGCCGTGGTACGAGGCCCTTCCGTCCGAGGGCAGTTCGCCGTATCAGACGCAAGCCAACCGCTTCAACCAGGCGCTGCAGATTGCGGCTACGTTGCGTACCGCCGAACGCGGGGAAGAGTCAGAGCGAGTGCTCCAGTTTTTGGAGAAGTTCGCGACGGATGCCCCCACCGATGGCTCGCCGAATCGCGAGAGCTACCTGCGTCAATTGAGCGGTGGGTTGTCGCGCATGGGCTTGACCGAGCGAGCGTTAGCGGTCGGCGCACTGTCGGTGGGAACTAACACCAGCTACGCCAACGTACTTAACGACCTCTACGGCACGGAGGCGAACGAGGCTCGTCACTGGTGGTCAGTACTCCACGCGGCCAACAAGGACGAAGATCCTGAAACCCGGCTGCGGCGCATTCACCGTCTGATGCGTCCGGGAACGAGCGGGCCGCCGGAGGACTTTGATGACCTGCTTGAGCAGACGCAACAAAGTGCCGCAACACATCGCACGGAGGAAGCGAGCTACTGGCACGCGATCGGCACGACCTGTCGACGGCTCGGACGCAATGACGCGGCGGCGGCTTGCTTCGCGAAGGCACCGGAATATGTGCCCGCCATGCGCGCCTTGGCGGATTTGTTTGCCGTTGAACAAAGCTGGGAAGAAGCGGCGGCACAATATGAAGCCGTCTGGCAATTCGATCATCAGCAAGTCGGTGCTTTGTATCTGGCCGGCGACGCGTTGCGGCGGTGCGGTCACGAAGATCGTGGCCAGGAGTTGCAAGGTCTAGCACAGCGGCTGTCTGTACACGGTCTCGTCCGGCACAGACTCTCGACGGAAATGAACGAACGGGGACTGCGCGACGAAGCGGGCGAGCAATGGGAGTTGCTTCTCAAAATCGGCGGGACGGGAAGCTGGGAGAGGAATGATGCCGCCCGTCAATTGGGCGACCGCACGTTCGTCGTCGACCCGGCGCGGACGGCAGACTTGTGGCAGCACTACATCTTCGGAACGTATCCCGCTCAGACGCATTTTACTCACGATGCGTACTACCTGCGGATGCCGATGCTGATTCACAAGATGCGGCTGCTGGCGGCAATCCGAGGCCAGCAATGGGACGTGGCGGCTGCCGAACTGCAACTTGCTCAACAACCGCTGCCGGGCGACACGCCGCTGGTCGAGGAAGTCGTACCGCTGCTTGATGCCGCAGGTCAGACGTCGCTAGGCGATGCTGCCGTTGACCGTGTTGTGCAACACTATCAAGCGGCCACGGACCGATATCCACACATGGCCTATTTGCACAACAACCTGGCGTGGGCCGCCGCGCGTTGTCATCGGCGACTGGACGAAGCCTTGGCCCACGCGGAGAAGGCGGTGGCACTCACTCCCGATCACGCAGGCCACATCGACACGCTGGCCGAAGTCCATTTCCATCGTGGAGATCGCGACCGGGCCATTCAGTTCTCGCAGAAGAGCGTGGAGCTGCGGCCAGGTGACACGACCTTGCAGCGTCAGCTGAAGCGATTCCGAGAGGATCCGCTTCCCGAAGGTAAGTGATCACCACCGATGCTCATGGAAACCCGAAGGGTGAGTTATGAAGTTGCACACTCTTCACTGCCAAAGGCACGACGCATCCACTGCCGGTGGCGGGTGGCTGTGGCGGAGTCTTCGACGCCACGGCTGATTGCAGTTCATGGTAAGCCAGGGCTTCGCGGACTCAGCCCCAGCCACCTCGTTCGATGAAGCTATTTCCTGGACGATCCTGAGCGACGGTTTGAAACCACCTCTAATTAAACACCGACCAGCCGGTCACTCTCACCAGCGTTTCCAATGCGATGCTGCCGACCGTCGATGTGCCAGCCTGATTCAGGCCGGGAGACCAGACGGCAATACTCCCGTGCCGCGGCGCGACGACAAGGATACCGCCGCCGACACCGCTCTTCCCGGGCAAGCCGATGCGATACGCAAAGTCGCCGCTGTTATCATAGTGGCCGCAAGACATCATCACGGCATTGACTCGACGACACGACTCGCTGGTTACCATCCGCTCGCCGCTGGTCGGATCGCAACCGTCAAAGGCCAGGAACAGAGCGGCGCGTGCCAGTTGGCGACAGGTCATGGAAATCGCACAGTGCGAGAAGTACGCCGCCAGCGTTTCTTCAACGGGGTTGTGCAAATTACCGAACGACTGCATGAAATTGGCGAGTGCTCGGTTGCGAGAACCGGCGAGTGATTCCGATTCCGCGACGACTTGATCGATGTGGACGGAGGGATCGCCCGACAGTCTTTGCAAACGCTCGATCAGTTCCGCGATCATCGCGCCCGACCCGAGTTGATCGACGAGATGATCGGTGACCACGATCGCGCCCGCGTTGATCAAGGGATTACGCGGGATGCCGCGTTCGCTTTCCAGTTGGACAATCGAGTTGAACGACGAACCGGATGGTTCACGCCCCACACGATCCCACAGCCTGTTACCGACTTTGCGCAGAGCCATCGACAACGTGAACACTTTGGAAATGCTTTGAATGGAAAAACACTCGTCCGCGTCGCCCAGGCAGTGCATGTCGCCATTGCCCAAGGCGATTGCCAAGCCGAATTTCATCGGATCAACAGCTGCCAGAGCCGGGATGTAATCGGCGACTTTTCCCTCGCCACGATGCGGCAACACTGCGGCGGCGATCTCGGCGAGAACTTTGTCCCAGTCCATGGTGTTCATCCGGAAGTAAATGCGATGGGGGAAGAGAGTGGCGAGCGGAGGATGGCATTCAATGCGACCGCTCGATGCGTCGTAGGTCGACGCAGCATTTTGTTAGAGCGGACGACTGGATCGGCGTCGCTACGGGGACTGACTCGACGCGTTCTACTACCAGACGTTCGTTGCGCCGCACTCGTGCATCTTCAAAGTCCTTGGGAAGCCCGGCGTAGGCGGTTCGATCCGGTCGCCAATTGAACAATTGCACGCGCCACGATTGCCCTCCACGGGGCGACGAGAGGTGGAACTCCAAGGGGTCGAGAACTTCCACCATGGGCGAGATTGGAATCAACGGATGGAACGTCTTGTAGCGGACTCCTCGCAACAGCACGGTGCGGCCCGCCTCGCTCTCCCGAACCCACGGAACCGAGTGACCGTACATCATCAGTTCCCATGACGTCTCCTCATCCGTCGTGGATTCGGGCAACTCCAGCGAGACTTCCACTCGCGATGTGCTGGAATCCATGATGCGTGAGGTCTGGTCGTGAGCACTGGGATCGCCTACGACCGGCCAGAAGTCGATGGCTTGCCGGACCGACAGTCGCGTGCCGTTCAAATCACACTCGCCGATTACGAGCTGCGAATCGTCCAGCACTCGTTGTGTCAGGATGTCGTCCAAACCAAAACCCGCCGTCCGCGTCTCGGCGAGAACCTGACGCAAGTCGCGCAGTAAGTAGAACGGCAACGAAAAGCGATCGTGCAATCGCGATCCCCAATCGATGATCTCCGTCGATGCATCAGACTTGGCGAGCCACGCGATCAGGGTTCGCATTAATGCAGCGACCGCTGCGGCATCATCGGCGGTGCGAGTCATGCGGAACGCGCGAAGTTCCGCGAGGCCAAGGCAGCCTCGCCCTGGCACATAGGGATTCCACAGCTTCTCGACATTGATTTCACAGCGATGCGTGTTGCCGAAACGATCGCACAGAAACGGCGACAGACTGCGCCACAGCGATTCGGGATCAGCCGCCGGTCGCTGGTTCAGGCGATCAAGATTGACCGACAAACCGTCGAGCGATTCGGCAGAGACTTCGTCCGGCCGAGGCTGCTGGCTGCAACTCCCGACGGAACGGACGGCGAACCAGTACGACAGCGAGGGATGTCGATTGAGATACGAAATCAGACGCGGCAAGAGTCGTGGCTCGACGAAAAACGGACTGGATTGTGAAGACCTCCCGCCAAACGTCAGATGCTGGCCACCGCCGGAGTCGACAACTTCGCCGTTGAAGAACAATTGAAAGGCAGACAGCCCGACCGATTCAGCGGCCGCGTGCAACCGTTGTTGCTCGGTATGGAATTCCGTTACGGTCGGACAAGGTGCCATGTTGACTTCCAGCACGCCGGGATCGGGCGTGACCGTCGTCCATGCTACTTGATCGTTCACCGGCGGAGGATATCCGCTCAGCACTAGATTACTCAGCCCGACCTTGTTCACGGCCCGACCGAGCACCTCGCTAAAGAGCAGCCATTGATCGACGTCGGCGAACTCCGGCAGTTCCACTTGCACGCAGTTTTGGTCCTCGACGAATCTGCTGTCGCAGAAACCGATCGCGACGAGATAGATGCCGCGTTCGGCGAGCACGTCTCGCTGCCCGTCTTCCGGAATCGGCTGACTCTGAACGGGCGGACGGCTGATCTCCATTTCTCGATTCCAATTGTAACGCAGGAGTTCTGCGTCTTGAGCAAACAGGAGCCGAGTGCCCCAAGCGAGGTTAGGCACCTCGATACTGACATGCAGTCCGGCCGATTGAAGTTCCGTTCGAAGTGCCGCTCTTAGCTCGCTGAGTTGTTGTTTAGCCGCCGGCAATGTTCGCACGATCGGGTCGGGCGGTCCTGGCCAGACCGGTTGGTTATCGCGCCGCGAATAGACGCCGAAATTCCAGCGCGGTGTGCTCTCGCCCGGATACTGCCGCCCCAGAGTCCGCAACACCGCACATC
>CAUJKL010000799.1 GCA_963204995.1 Planctomycetota bacterium
CATTCGGAAGATCACGCGCACGATGGAGTTGATCGCCACCGCCCGTTTCAAGAAGGCGATGGATCGAGCGACCGCCGCGACGGCCTACACGCGCAGAATTATCAAGCTCGTCGCGGACTTGGCGACCAGCGGACTAGAAGTCAGGCATCCGTTGATGGAGCCCCGCGAGGAGACCAACGCTGCACTATTGTTGGTGCTGACCGGTAATCGTGGTCTGTGCGGTGGATATAACGGTGGTGTCATACGGCAGGCAATTCCTCGATACAACGAACTAAAGGCAACGGTGCCAAGTGTCCGCTTGGAAGTGTCCGGCAAGCGAGGCATTTCGGCTTTGCAGTTCCGGGAAATCGAGCCGCACGAAAAGTTTTTGAACTTCGACGACCAACCGCGATTCGCGGAAGTCGAAATCATCGCCAACCGTTATCTTGAAGATTACGCAGCCGGTCGGCTTGATCGCGTGGATGTCGCGTACACTCGGTTCGTGAGCATCGGCAAGCAAGAGGCGATCGTCGAGACGTTGCTGCCACTCGGCGGTATCGAAGGGACTGACAGTGCCGCAGGAGCCAAAGGGTCGCCTTCGAGTGGCGAGTCGATGTATGAGTTTCTGCCATCCGCCGAGAGCATTCTTGAGGAAGTCGTCCCAACCAGCTTCAAAGTCAAACTGTTTAAATGCTTCCTCGACGCCGCGGTGAGCGAACAGATTGCTCGCATGGTGGCCATGAAGGCCGCGACCGAGAACGCGGGCGATATGATCAAGCAACTTTCGATGACCTACAACCGAGCTCGCCAGTCGCAGATCACCGGTGAGATCATGGAGATTATCGGCGGCGTGGAAGCGTTGAAGAAATAGGGGATGGGGAATTGAGAATGGGGAATGGGGGATGGGGGAACTAAGTTGAAACTGAACACTGAACACTGAAAACTGAAAACTGAAAACTCATAACCATGACAACAGCAACTGCCGCAGTGGGCCGCATCACCCAAGTGATCGGATCGACATTTGACGCTGAGTTTGACGTCGAGAACCTTCCGCCAATCTACAACGCGGTCAAGGTCGTCAGCGAACACAAAGGTGTAAAGCTCGATCTTACCGGCGAGATTCAACAGCATCTTGGCGGTGGACGCGTGCGTTGCGTCGCGCTGGGAAGCACGGACGGCATGGTTCGTGGTCACGAGTGCGTCGACACGGGATCTCCCGTGACAGTTCCGGTGGGTGAAGAAACGCTCGGCCGAGTCTTCAACATGCTCGGTAATCCCGTAGACGGACGTGGCCCTGTGGAAGCGAAGTTGCGTTGGCCGATCCATCGCCAAGCTCCTCAGGTGAGCGAACTGTCAACCAGCACCGAGTTGTTCGAGACCGGCATCAAAGTGGTCGACCTGCTCACCCCCTTCGTTCGCGGTGGTAAAGCCGGTTTGTTCGGTGGTGCCGGTTTGGGAAAGACCGTTATCCTCACAGAACTGATCGCTCGAATCGCACGCGAACACGGTGGTTACTCGGTGTTTGCGGGAGTCGGCGAACGAACTCGTGAAGGCACCGACCTGTGGTTGGAAATGCAGGAAGCTCAGATCGGCGACACGGGCCGCAGCGTTATCGAACAGACGGCGATGGTGTTCGGCCAAATGAACGAGCCACCAGGAGCCCGTCTCCGTGTGGCACTTTCGGCATTGACGATGGCCGAGTACTTCCGCGATACAACCGGCAAAGACACGCTGTTGTTCGTCGATAACATCTTCCGCTTCTCGCAAGCAGGTAGTGAAGTGTCCGCGTTGCTCGGTCGTATGCCTTCGGCGGTGGGTTATCAGCCGACGTTGGCAACGGAGATGGGTGCGTTGCAAGAGCGAATCGCTTCGACGAGCAAGGGTGCTATTACCTCCGTGCAAGCCGTCTACGTTCCCGCAGACGACCCGACCGACCCAGCTCCTGCCACGGCCTTCGGTCAGCTGGACGCGTTTCTGTACCTCGAGCGTTCGATCTCGGAGAAGGGTATTTATCCGGCGGTGGACCCCTTGGCGTCCAACAGCCGCATCCTTGATCCGCAGTACGTGGGCAAGCGACATTACAGCATCGCTCGCCGCGTGCAAACGACACTGCAGCGTTACCGTGAGCTTCAGGACATCATCGCGATTCTGGGTGTCGACGAGTTGAGCGAAGAGGACAAGTTGATCGTTCATCGCGCTCGCCGCATCGAACGCTTCCTATCACAACCGTTCTATGTGGCTGAAGTCTTCACCGGAAAATCCGGCGAGTTCACGAAGCTTGACGAAACGATTCGTAGCTTTGAGGAGATCTGTGACGGCAAGTGGGATCATCTGCCCGAGCAAGCCTTCATGTACGTCGGTGTGATCGAGCAAGCGGAAGAGCAAGCCAAGAAGATGGCCGCGAAAGCCAAATAGTCGCACGCCTGTACCCTCAGAACATCTGAGATCTGAGATTTGAAATCTGAAATCTGAGATTTGAGATCTGAACTCTGAACTCTGAACTCTGAACTCTGAACTCTGAACTCTGAACCCTGAACTCTGAACCCTGAACCCTGAACCCTGAACCCTGAACCCTGAACCCTGAACCCTGAACCCTGAACCCTGAAAATGGCCGAACTAAACTGCATAGTCGTCACACCTGAAAAGACCGCCCTCGAAACGAAGGCGGAGTTTGTGGCGATGCCGCTTTATGACGGTGAGATCGGCATTCTGCCCGGCCATAGTCCCATGATCGGACGGCTGGGATACGGCGAGATGCGGATTCGTGCGGCTGGTAAGGAGACGCGATACTATGTCGATGGCGGCTTTGTACAAGTTGCTGACAACGTCGTCTCCATTCTGACTAATCGTGCTGTACTCGGCACCAGCCTTGATGTGGAAGCCGCTCGTGTGCAACTCGCCGCTGCGACGAAGCGGCCAGCGACGACCGACGAAGAGTTGCAACTCCGCGATCGTTTGGTGATTCAAGCTCGTGCGCAGATTCGCTTGGCGGAGCGCAGCAAGTAAATCTGCACAGCGACGTGTTGGCAGCACGACCGTTGAATTCATTCTAGAACGTGTTAGCGTTAGTGCGTTGAGTTGTTTCGTTCATCGGTGGCTCCAATCGTTCTAGTTCCGCGAATGATCGGCCGAAGAAAATAGCTAGTCTTCTTCGCGTCCCAGCAACATTCTCTCTCAGGACGTCACCTATGCCGTATGCGAGCCACCGCGTCGTCGGTGTCATGGAACTGGAGTCCACTTGCACTCCGGTTGAACTGAATCCAATCCGAGCAAGGCATTCGCTGGCCGATGGAGCCAATGCTGCCACGATTCGAAGAATTGCTTTCGAGTTGTCCGATACGAAATCGACACCTTCCGCTGCGTCCGAGCCAACCGTTAAAGTCAATTCGGCGACGCTCCAACGCGAACTCGAAGCTGAATGGGAGAAATGGGTGGGACGTTATGGGACCGCATAGCCGTGATTTGTGCCATTGCCTCCCGGCGACTCAGTAGGGAACAACTTCACCGCCTGCAATTGTTCCTTGGGCTTGCCACACAGCCTCTTCCACGGTGTCGGAAAAAAACGACACGCTTCCATCGACCCTCGCCGCATTGACGCCTTTGGGATGTCGACTGCGAGCGGCAAAGTGATTGTCCATCGCGTTTGGCGGGCCGCCGACCACGCAGGGTTGATTTCGATTGGGGCGACTGAGGCAGAAAGAGGGTTGATGCAGTTGGTCAGGCACCGCCGAATTAGGCGTGTTGAGCGACATGATCCGGAAGTTCGTATCTTCCCACCACACCCCTCGAATGTCGTTTTGATCTGTCTGCAACATCTCGCTATAGACGAGCGTGTTGCTCGTTCCATCGAGGACTTCCGCCAATCGCGTGAAGGAGTTTAGACCGAACGCGCCCTTTAGCCGAGGATTTAAGTTCGATTGTTGATAGGATCCGCTGCCGAAGAAGCCCGTGAGGTTTGCCTTTGGGTACGGTTCGGGGGGAGGGGCAGACGACGGACCCGCATAGCTTCCCGCAGAGTCTGACGGACAGAGCAGCGTGGGGATCCGTGTCAACAGGACTTGTCGATTGGTCGCCTCGCCGAGGGCACAGTGCGGGCCAACGTTCCAATCAAACTGTTCGGAAAGCGATTGCTGCTCGATGTACACCAGCAGATAGAAGGGCAAAGGCAAACGATAGTTGTTGTTGCACCAGGCCCACCCCGCGCTCATGTTCGTCACGCAGCTTCCTGGTGGGAACGCCCGGTGGGTGTCGTGATAGTTGTGCAATGCCAGGGCAAGTTGCTTCATGTGGTTGGAGCAATACATGCGTCTCGCGGCTTCCCGGGCCGCTTGGACCGCCGGCAACAGAAGCGATACCAAGATCCCGATGATCGCGATCACCACCAGCAGTTCGACTACGGTAAAACCCAATCGACGCTTAAACTCGGAGGCGGGCCGTCGTTGAAAACCAGAGACACTGTGCGTTGTTACGAGTGGCGGCATTTTGCGATCTCCCATGAGGGGACGAGGACAGTCGGATTCGGTGAACCAAGCGATTCTTGCCTGCCAAGAGAACGGTGCGGCGCGCCGCGAAAACGTTGTTGTGATACCCGTTCGGGGTTCCAGGATCGTCGTATTCCTACCGCATCCTTCAATCGCGGCTAATTATCGAATAAGCCGAGAAGCGGTTCGAAGACAAAGAACATCAGTAAGGCTCCTGGAGCGGAATAGAGAGCCAATTCGAGTGGACCTACCGGAAAGTGTCCGCTTGCCTGGCCCATGACGACCATTGAACCGACGGCCGATATCGATATACAAAAAAAACGCAGCCTGGAGTTACTCTTCTTGGGCGGCTCGAGCGTCTCGGCGCGCGCCAACAGCGCTCGACCGATTTTCTCATCACGCTCCATTTGCTCCTTGGCTCTCTGGAGCGCCAGAACGCCTGGCTTGGTGACGTCCTGGATGACGTGTCCGGCCCGGAAGTGCAATCCACAAGCAGTGCAATGAATTGCGTCGACACTCACTCCCGCACTGCACTTTGGACAGCTCAGCGGTGCCATCGTGCGGCATTGCGCGATGAGTTGGAGTTTCAGTTGATGTTTTGCCAACGTGAGTTTTATACCTTCCGCTTCTAAGGCTAGTAGCTCACCGAGCTGTCGCCTTGCCAAATCACAACGGTTCCGCGGCAACTCCTCATCGAACAGACTGCTGAGGTCCGAGAGTGGTTCCGGCGCGGGGCTTTGCGCGGCGAGGTGAAGACGCGACCTACAGTTTGGACAGGTTAGCGAAGTTTCTGACGCTGTTGCTTCGGTCGTGATCTTGAATCCCGCTCGACATTTATGGTTCGTGCAGAATACGTGATCGCCAACACGCCATCTCGGAGCGACGGTTCCGGTTGCGGATCGAGCGGTGGAAACCTTTAGCGGTATTTTCGGGGGTGACATTCGAGCGCTCCGATATGGTCCCAATTCGCAACAGGCACTAATCTCAAATCGTAGACATAGCGATTCTGTCAGGCCGGTCGTGGTCAATTCAGTAGGCCGTTCCTGACAAACTAGAAAACGTCGACGCGCGCCGCACAAATTGAAAAAGCGGAGGAAACTCGCGTGAGTCGCCCAACATGCCTATCGAAAGATTTCGATTACACGCTTTCTGGCCAGTCTCTGGAACAAAGGTAGGTTTCGCAACGCGAACCACACAATCGCTGAACGCGAAGACTGAAAGCAGTAGGCGGAGGCTCCAGCGAGAAGAGCTTGAACGTTCCTACTGCTTCACAGAGATGCACTCTGTATAACCGGTGCGGTTGTGCGACCGTAACGTTGTAATTAGTGAATGACTTCGCAATTGGGTATCGCATTCTTAAGAAGTGCAATTCCTTCCGCAGTGACGTCGGTGTCTTCGAGCCGCAATTCTGTGAGGCGTTTCAGTCGTAGGAGGCTTGCCAGGCCTGCGTCCGTGATGGTGGTGCGATTGAGATACAGGCCGTGGAGCGATTCCGGTAGTACAGTCAAACCGTTGTCCGTGACTTTGCTGCCGCTTAAGTCCAGAAGCGTCAGCGAGGAAGCGACGGATAATTCTGCGATGCTGGTGTCGTTGACTTTTGTATCGACTAGCCAAAGGTAAGCCAGTTCGGAGCAGGATGCAATTTGCTTCATGTCGTCCACATCGAGAGCGGTGCCAGTTAGATTCAGCGAGTGAAGTGACCGCAAGCTTGCAATGGCCGGAATCAAGTCTGGCGGAAGCTTTCGCCCGGTCAAGTCGATCGATTGAATGATGGCGGCGTCATTGCGAATCAGCTTCGAACGATGATCCACAAACTGTTGCTGGCCGTGGAACTGCACCTTGCCATCGAATTCCAAGCAGCGATCAGCAATGCGATGATCGCGAGATGGAAAGTCGATCAGGCACTTGGGAAGTTGCTGTCGCAATTGGGCCACACCTTCATCGCTAACGCGCGTTCCCGTCAATAGCAGCTTGGAAAGACTGTGGAGTTCCGCCAATTGACTCAGCCCCTGATCGGTGACAGGTGTGTACTGCACGGCCAGCAATTTGAGATGCGGCAACTTGGCAATCACGGCCAGCGAACGATCGGACATCCGTGTGCCATTCAGTCCCAGTCCTTCCAGCTTGCCGCATGCCACCAATTGCACGATTCCCTCGTCGGACAGTTTCGTATCGTTGGGGTGAAACTCGCGAAGTCCTTTCAGTTGTGCAACGAAGGCCAGGCCCTCGTTGCTGATCGGAGTGTTCGTGGCATGGAGCTGTTCGATATTTCGCAACTGACAAATCCAACGGAGCCCTTCGTCATTCAACGAGGTCATGTTCATATCCAGATACTTCAGCTTCTGAAGTTGTCCGAGATGGCGGAAGCCGGAGCCAGTCAGTCGGCGGCACTTGACGAACGCCAACCACTCCAATTGCTTCATCGTCGCAAGGTGCGCCAATCCATCGTCCGTGATGTCCGTCATGGCGAGATGCAGCGACTGAAGCTTTGTCAATTCGCGTAAGTGGGCCAGCCCAGCGTCTGTAATCCTTGTAGAAAACAGCGTCAGTTCGCGAAGGTGCCGAAGTTGTCCGATATAGACTAACGCGTCGTCGGTCAACGGAGTGCCGCTGAGGTACAAGACTTCAAGGTTCGGGAAATCGACCAGTCCCGCGAGATCCTCGTTGTGCAGTAATTGTGTATTGGTGACTTCAATTTGAAAGATTCGCGTCAAGTCTTCCGGCAGTCTGCTCGTACGACCAATTGTTTTCGTCGCCCCCGTCACTGCGTCGCGAGACATGACTTGCCCGCCAAGTTCGAGGAATCGTTCCAGCACTTGACGCGAATCTCGCGGCGGGCCGTTTGTGACAGCGGCCGCTTCCGAATCGCTCGCTCTCTTGGGCGTTGAAGCGGGTTCCTCGACACGAGTCACCTTGCCCTTAACGGTATCGACTTCGACGGTCACATCCCCGCGATCTGTCTTGATGACGAGAACGACAACTGCGGCCGCAACTAGTGATAGTACGATGCCAATCGCCAATATTTGCCAGACGGACGATGGCCTGGTTGAAACTTGCACGTCGGTCGCTGGTAATACGGCAGATGGATTGGCGACTCGCTCCACCAGCAATTTTAGATCGGCTCCACGACAGAAAGCTCCCAGCAATCTCGCGACTTCCGTTGCGGACGTGGGACGCCGTTCGGGATCACGATCGGTCATGCTGGTGATCAGTCGGGCAAGCTTGCGAGGCACGTCGGGGCGAAACTGCCGAATGTTCGGGATGTCTTCCCGGCGACGTAAAACCCGTGTGAAATAGCTGGCCTTGTACTGCCGCCGATCAAAGGGAAGCCTGCCTGCGAGCAGACGCCAGAGTGTCAATCCAAGGCTGTATAAATCCGTTCTGGCATCAACTGGCCGATCCTTTTCGCACTGTTCCGGCGCGACATACTCCAGCGTGCCAACGAAGTCAGTCTCACGCGTTAGCCGCTGCTCTTCCGTGGACAAACGGTCTTCATCGCCCGTAGGTTCGGTCGATGCCACAATGGCCAGTCCAAAATCTGCAACCAGAACGTATCCGTCCTTGCTCAGCAACAAGTTCGATGGCTTGATGTCCCGGTGAATCAACCTGCGCTCGTCGGATTTGTGAAACTCATGCGCGTGTGCCAGTCCCAGTGCGGCCTGACGGGCGATTTCACACGCGTCTTCAATTCGCAGGCGACCACAAGACTGAGCGACTCGTTCGACGTCCGCCCCGTCGATCCAGTCCATGACGACATAGGGCTCATCGTCGACTCTTCCCGCGTCGCGAACTGCCACAATGTGTTCGCAGCGAAGTTGGGCTTGGGCTTGGATTTCTCGAATGAATCTTGTGGTCCGCCTAGCGTCCGCCTCGCTGCCTCGAAGAAGGACTTTGATCGCAACTTTGATTCGTAGCAGTTCGTGGTTAGCTTGATAGACGAGGCCCATTCCGCCCCGACCCACTAACTTCATGTTGCTGCAATTGGGAATCGCCGGGGTGACGGGCTCGGCTTCGGCGCACTTTGGCTTGAGGTGTTCGCAGACGCGGTCGACAAACTGCTGCGTTGAATCGTCAGCCTTCGCGTGGCTGCTGGACCGCGAAGCGACGACGGATTGGACGATCGACAAGAGTGGATCGGTTGCCCATGAAATGCCTTCGACCGTCGCCATGCATTCGCCGCAAGTTTCTAGGTGGCGTTCCAGATCGGGCCACTCGTCGTCTGTGGTGTCGCCGCCGAGAAAATGGCGAAGTCGTTCCGCTTGACTACATTTGGCCATGATTGTCTGCTTCAGAATAGGCAGTCTCGACGCTGCGATGGCGAGATTTCAACTTCCTGCCATGAAAACGATCCGGCGCATCTCGAAAAACTTGAAACAATATACTCAACACGGGAAGCAAGGGCACATCTGGAGTGGGGGGTGGTGTGAACCCAA
>CAUJKL010000800.1 GCA_963204995.1 Planctomycetota bacterium
TGTAAATCGCTCTCTTGGGACACCTTCTGTCGGTCGAGTCGTCGCTTCCGACCGGGGCACGCCCGACGGAGAGCTTAAATCCTGGTCAAAACAGTTTTGTTTTCTTGCGCGAGGTGGCGTAGCCGTCCAGTTGTTGATCCCGACCGGGACGAGCCCGACGGAAATCTGGGACGATAGGATGTGTGGTACGATGAGGGCTCCGCCCCTGGACCCCGGTGAGCTGCGCGGGCTACGGCCCCAGCGGTCGGCTCCGCCTGCGACCGCCAGACGTACGCATCGCTCGCTCACACTCGCTCTACCGGAACTGCGGCCAAGCGGAACCCGTAGTCCCCGCGCCGGGTGCCGGGCAAGTTCCCGTACCGGTAGGCAGAACGGCAGTACACGCCGTAGCTGATCCAGCTACCACCGCGGAGGATCCAGAACGAGGCCCATTCGGGACCGGTGAAATCATGTCGTGGCGAGGTCCGGTAGTAATGTGCGTCGGACCCGTCCAGGCACCATTCCAAAACATTGCCGTGCATTTGATGGAAGTGCCAAACGTTCGCTGGAATCCGATCGGCGGCGACGCGAGTCCCACAGACTTCAACCGTGGAACGGTTAACTGTACGTCCGAACACATTTTCACTTAACATGTGTTCCCTCCCAGATTCAATCGAATCCAAGCCGCTGTAGTTACAATACTCCGAATCGATCTGCATGCCGTCTCTCCCAGCATCCCATGTGTACGGCGTGTTCTGACCGCAGCGGCACGCATATTCCCACTGCTTCTCTGTCGGCAATGCGATCCTGTAATTCTCCGTACCCAGCAACAATTTGCCGATCCACTCGGCAAAACACCATGCCTCGTACCAGCTCACATTCACCACGGGGTGACGATCGACACAGCCGACCTTGTCCTCGAACTCACGTAAACCGCGATGGCCTGGCCAGAACAGCTCGAACTCGTCGTTCGTCACGCAAAAACGATGCAGGCGAAAGTGGTCCACCTGTTCCCCAGCAAACTGCTTAACATCGCCGTCCCTGGGGAACACGCCGTTATCACCGTCGCCCCGCTCGCCGCGACACAATGACAAGAAGTTGCTCTCGCCATTCACCACCCCGTCTTGCCAGATGAATGACCGAGCGATGCGCCGACGCGAAGTATCCTGGTCGGAATGCAACAGCTCTGCGAACTCGCGCCGAAAGGCTGCCTTGGCCGTGGTCCCATCCATGAGTTTCCGCGTCCGGTAAATCAGCTCACAAGAACGAATTGGATCGCCATTCTCATCCCGCACGGAAGCGCTGAGTCGTGGATCGTAGATCGGAGATAGCAAGCGTACTCGTTGCTTACGGTCCACGGCCGGAAACCCCTGATCAACATCCTGCGGCATTTCCCAGACGAACTGCCAGAACTCGCGGTAGCGAGCGTTCGCGTCTACGAGATCGCCCCCGTCATTTCTCTTGACATAGAGAATTCGCGACAAGACTTGCTCGCGATCCTCGTCCGTCCCGTAGACGCAAACCCAGTGGGCCGCGAAGAATGCCTGCAACGTGATGTCCTTGAAACGGATCGTTTGATCGAAGGCGCTTAACGTCAGATGATCCAAGCCATGTGAGTTCATCGCCTGTAGTCGCTCCCAATCTTTCGCGAATTGAATCGCGGAACACGGAGCTTGCGGATCGTCCAGATAGTAGACGCAGTTCTTGGAACCACGAGGCGTTTTGTTTCGATCAAGGTAGATCAATCGATCACGCACGTTGTCGCGAAATCGAGTTACCGCTGCAACGCCTTCGATCTCGTCCCGCCAGCCGTCATCCAAGTCGACCCCAGGCGGGGCGTGGTCACTTGCTGCTGGAGTTGGTTCGAAGAGATCATCGCCTGCTTCATCCTCTTCCGGCGTGGGCCAGGTCATTTCGAATGCGATCGCACCCAAGATCGCCATCGCCAGTCGAATTTGCTTACGCCGAAGATGGTCGTTGGGCCGGTCGGTCTGTTTTTCCTTGAACCCCAGCGAGAATGCATCCGGCACTAATAACCCGGAATCAATAACACCGGTTTCGCCAGCTTCGCGATCGGGACGCAGGTAGGTGTAGACCTCCCAGTACGACGAGGCCTTATCGATCAGCTTCTCGAAGCGGTCGTCCGGCAAATGGGCAATCAAATGCCCGTACCGCGGGTTGCGCGCAAGTTGCTGCGCGGCGTCCGGTAGTTTGGCGTAAACCTGTTCGTCAAGGCTGGGGAACATTGGGAACCAGCATGCGGGATGATCGTTGAGTTCTACTCCGGATTATAGCTGACCTGAAACTCCCCGAACGAGGCGGCAGAACCAGCGACAGCCCAAAACTCTGAGCGTTCGGCGCTGGTGGGTTCGTCACGGAAGTAAAGGCAGTTGGGACAGGTGTGGAGATGGGCTGGCAAAAAAAGATGGATTGTGACCATTCGCAACTGCCTTTTACACCAGTAGTCGGAGTCAGCACGGTGGGCCGGAAGCAACGCTCACGAAATGACTTCCTCTTTCAATCACTGTCCAGGAGTCGGGGAATGCCCCTGGCTTGTCCAGGAGATATTTACGTTCGCTGCTATAAACCGTGCCAATGTCCCAAAGATGCCACCGGCTTGTCCGGCGGTGCCTCACGCTTCTCGCTCGCAACCGTCGCCGCCCCCAGTAACGATCGTAACCATCCACGGGACAAGCCCCGTGGCATTTGATGTTCGAGCGGCCCGCTGCTGTAGCAAGGAACGTAATCGACCACCGGGCGAGCCGGTGGCATTTGATGCGTTGTAAACGCGTCGAACTCAACGAACTCGCACAAATGGGAAAGTTATTTCGTGAACGTTGCAACAGAAATACAGGAGAAGCTGCGATGCCTGAATCAGTCAACGCACCACGATCGATACTACAAACTGAAACCGCAGTCCTGGTGCTGATTCTTGGGATCATCACAGCCAACGCACAGACCATGGCAAACGACTCGCTCGAAGAAGCCTGTGTGTTTATCAAAGTCGAGGCCATTGGCGCGGACGACAAACCCAAATCAGTTAGCGGCAGCGGCGTCTATGTTTTGCCGGGTGGCTATATCGTCACGAATGCACACGTGGTGCGGATGGCCAACGTGGTTCGAGTGGTGTTTCGTTCCGGCACCAGGGACGAGTTCGAGTGTGCGGCCGACGTCGTCGCTTTACACCCAGACCGAGACCTCGCGTTACTCAAGTGCAAGGTAGACCGAGAACGTCAAGCCATTGAATTTGGGTCAACGAGGAACATCAAGCTGACCGACA
>CAUJKL010000801.1 GCA_963204995.1 Planctomycetota bacterium
ATGCCGCCGGGTTTTCCTTGTTCGATCCGTCCGCCGTAATGATCTTGCTCACGAACTCGTTGTAAGGTGTGTTCGCGGCCACTTCGCCACGAATCCACTGACGGAACGCGGCCGAGCCTTCCGGCCCCAGGTATTTGCGATTCACTTGCAGTAGGTCGGCCCACTTATTGGTCCAATACACTATGAAGTCCTCGTTGCCGATCAATTGGTCGATCAACTCGGAGCGTTTGACTCGCGAATCGCGTTCGTCTGCGAGGAAGGCACGGACCTGTTCGGACGTCGGTGGCAAGCCGGTAAGATCCAATTGCACGCGACGGATGAATTCCGCATCGGTGCAGAGCCCTGAAGGTTGAATCTTCATGCGTTGCCACTTTGCCGCGGTCAATTCGTCAATGCGCCCCCAAGTATCCGGTTGCTTCCAGACGAATTCGTCGCGGTTCCCCATCACCGTCAGCGTCGTCGCTGCATAAGCACCCTCGAAGCGCGCCAACACCGGTGCCTCGCCGCGACGAATCGCGGTCATCACGGCCGTTCGGCTGACATCTGCGACTTCGGTGTTACCGCTAGTGAGATAGGCTTCACGCGTCACATCACGCTTGTCGCCGTTGGCATACGTTGCGACGACGCGGATCTGTTGTTTCGCATTGAGCGATTGAATAGTAGGGTTCTTTGGGAACACTTCGATGGCAGTGACTCGAGGCGTGTCCAGCTTTAGCTTCGCTCCGCCAGCGATCCAGTTGCGAATGATTTGATAGTAAGGTTCGCCCGGACGCACGACTTGTCCGCCGACATGCGGGACGGCGCCGGTCGCTTTGAGCAACATGAGGCTATCGTCCGGCGATGCGACGTTCGTGCGGCGCGAGGCGAGGTCGTCCGTAAATGCTCGGACGTCAAAGATCGGATCGTAGCCCCGCAGAGATAGCTTGAAACCGTTCTTGCCGTTCAGCGAACCGTGGCAGGTGCCCTGATTGCAGCCGAGTCGTGAGAGGACCGGATTTACGTCGCGGATAAAGTTCGCGGCAAAGACCGCTCCGAATCCCGAGACGGTGACCGGA
This sequence comes from Planctomycetota bacterium, assembly GCA_963204995.1. Lineage (GTDB taxonomy): Bacteria > Planctomycetota > Planctomycetia > Pirellulales > Pirellulaceae. Next base: position 1,056 of record CAUJKL010000801.1, read on the forward strand.
ATTTCGCTGATCGTTCCGGCGACATCAATGATCAGCTTGGCATCGCCATCCGCCTTGGCGCTAACGAATCCAGCGGGCGAGATATCGATGACTGGAGCCGAGCTTGTCAGCTTCGCGATGCGGCTGGCATCGATCAGCTCGCCGGACGCCAACTTTGCGGTGATCACGAGTTGGGTGTAGCTGAACTTGTCGGTCAACACAATCGACGCAGGCTCTACGGTAATTCCAGCAATCGTGGCACCTTCGGGCAACGGAGGCTCGGCCGAAGGAGTGTCGTCAATGGAGAGAGGCGAGGCCGCATCGAACGCCTGGGCAACCTTGCTGGCTTCGGTCACAGGTGCGGGGGAAAATTCCGTTACGATCTTACCGGTTTCGGTCTCGATGATCCGCACGACGCCGTCGCCACCAGCCGCCGCTAAGGTCTTGCCGTCTGGACTGAAAGCTACCGCATACAACGCGGCGTTGTCTGACATTACCTGAGCAATTCGATTGATGTTCTTGGTGCGATACTCGTCGATCTTTGTTTGTTCTTCGGCACTGCGTTGCTGAATGCGTTTTTCGTTGATTGCCTTGATGTCGTCAGGCAACGCCGTGTCGAATTCGTAGGAGTACACCGCCAATTCACCTTGGCCGTCGAGAGCGCTGACGGCGGCGATGCGTGCGCCATTCTTGCTCACCGCGACATCGAACACTCGACCACGCATCGGATTGAGTGTGCGGACGAGATTCGCGTCGTCACCGATCTTTCGCGCCGTGATGCGGAATGTGCGATAGATCTTGGGAATACCGTCAGAGCCACCGACGACCAACTCGTCACGCTCGGGATGTCGAGCGATCGCGTTGACTCCGCCTTTCAGAGCACCCGGCGTGATCGAAGTGACGTTGTCGATGAAGCGTTCCGTGGCAACTTCCGTCAGCTTCACTGTCATGTCGCGGCTAACGGACGTCAGATGCGATCCGTCATGAGAGAAAACTGTGTCGCGAACCCAATCCGTGTGCGCGCCTTGAAACAGAACCTGCTCACCCGTTTCGGCACTGATGGCTCGAACCGAATTGTCGGGACACCCAAAGGCGATCAGTTTGCCATCCGGCGACCAACTTCCTCCGTACACCGTGTCATAGGTGACGGGCACGGACAATGTCAGCTTGCGCTCGGCGACATTCCAAACCTGAATCTCGCCCATGCGTCCGGGCAAGCCGCCGGTCACGAGCAATTGGCTACCGTCCGGAGAGAAGCTGACGGATTCGATTCGCTCCGACACGCCGATCAATCTTGCCACAAGTTCCGAGCCGTCGGCTGTGCTCAACAAGACTTCATGGAAGCCGGCGATGGCTAACAGTTGTCCGTCGGGCGAGTAGTCTAACGATGTTATGACTGGCGGAAGGGTGTAGATGGGCGGGTGCTCGGCATCGAACTGACGCTTGGCTCCTTCCGGCGTATCGTCCTTTGCTCCTTCGGCGATCCATCGACGAACCAGTGCAACTTCAACATCGCTCAGCGGCTTCTTGCCCTTGGGCATTTCGGCTTGGCCATCCTGCGGCGTGATCTGTCCGAGGAGATAGCTTTCGTCCGGCTTCTCCGCCACAATCGCCGCCGATTCGCTTTCGCCACCAGCCACCAGCTTGGCAAAGTCAGTCATAACGTACTTGCCGTTGTCGCGAGCGGGCTGATGACAGCCGTGACACTGCGCTTGGAAGATGGGTCGGATCTGCTCGTAGAAGCTGACGGGCTGCTGATCGTCTGCGTTACCGGTCGCACAGGTAATCAGTGATAGAACAACAAACGCAGCGAGGTTTCGTGGAGAGGCTGAAAGCATCGGTTTGTCTCCGAATCGATGATTCGTGGGCAGGCGGGTGAGGAGCCCTACTGGCTCGGCACCCGTTATAGGCGTGGCTGTTGCACAAATCCAGTCGGTCGACTGGTTGGCGGGTCGGCTTCCATCCTAATCGAAAGACATCCAAAAGGGAAAGCTTTGCCACACTGTGAAGGTCCCCACCAGCGTGTGGAGGGCGACCAAGAGACGATACTTCAGCACCGTTGACTGGAAATGCAAGTGAAATCAGGCTCAAGAAGCTGGTTGCACGCCTAACGTAGCCGAATCAACACTTCATTGCGTCGCAACGAGCCTGGAGTCCAGGGCGGATCGTAACCGGCAGACTCGGCCTTCGCTTCTCCGACGAGTTCTCGTTTCGCCATCCATGCTCTCAAACTGGCCTCGGCTTTCGCGACAGACTCGCCATCCATTCGCCCAGAGAATCGCAACACGGCGAATCGACCGCCTTGACGCTGCGTTAACTGAACGCCTTCTCCCGCAGGTTTGGGAGCTCCTTGTTCAGCAACCTCCTTCGGAAGGACGAAAGACATCTCACCGGCGGCGTCCTCCGCGTCGCGTTGCATGAAGACGGGAGTGGTCATGGCTACTTTCTGCTCTGCGTCGTTCGAGCCGCTGATGTACCTAAATAGCCGCATGAAGCTGCCGTCGTTCCCTTGTGTTTCGAACTTCGTGCTCGTCGTAACCAATGTCAGCTCCGGGTATTCACGAATTTCAAAAGCACCATCGGATTCGACGACCTTGTATTCAGCGGACTCGTAAGCCCCGCGGGCGGTCACCTTCCAACCGAAGTAAACCGAGAGACCAACCAAGGCTGCGCTGCTGAAGTACACCATTTTTCGAGTTCTCATTACTTATCTCCCTGCTGTCACTGGGGGTGGATTTCACGTCGAGTTGATTTGCTGCCAACACGATAGACCGGGGAACACCCCCCTTCGTGAACCGGCTACTCAAACCGCATCCGCTACCCATCAACCGTCCCTTTCGCTTGTAGCATGTAGGTTATGCTTCAGCATAACTTTTCGCGTCGGGGTGATATGCTGAAGCATAACCTACGATGACCGCTCGCTCGCTTGCTACTCGATCAGCGACTCATCGACGCCGTCGAAACTAGGCACTTCACTGCGGCCCCAATCCAGCGGATAATCGCCGCTCGCGACGAGTCGATGAAATGACGACCACGGCCAATCCTTCGGGCTCGCAACAAGTCCATGCTTGACAGGGTTATAGTGAATGTAGTCCGCGTGTGCGTGCAAGTCTGCCTCGTCGCGAATCGTGTGTTCCATGAAGCGTGGCTGCCAGACACCGCGCCGCCGTTGCCGGCGATAACCGCGGCTCACACGTTGCTCGCGTCCGCCTTGCCCCAACCACCGATGCGAGAACTTGGCCTTGATCGCTTTCCAGCGATCAGGATAGTTCGAATCCCCACTCGGCAGCGTCCAGACAACGTGCAAGTGATCCGGCAACAGCACGATCGCAAACGTCTTGAACGGCGCATCAGTGCGGACTTCCCGCATCAAGTCTCCCAACAAAGTGCGCGCCGCCTCGTCCCAAAACAACGGTGCCCGAGCCGCCGTCACCAACGTAAAAAAGTAAGTGCCGCCCGGCACGAAATATCGCCGGTAATCCGCCACCGCGCCACCCTTCTCGCCAAGCCACTCAAGTAGGTCATGCTTCAGCATGACAAAACGGGTAGGTTATGCTTCAGCATAACAGAACGGCATCAGCATAATGAATCGCGTAGCAAGTTGCACGAATTAATGTCGCTATGCTTCAGCATGGCAACGCGCGACGCGTGCCGACGCGCACACGAAGAGCCCATGTCGTTCGTTATGCTGGAGCATAACCTACGTGTTGAAATCTCAAGGCGAGTATTCGGCGATGTAGTTTTTCACTTTGACCTTACGAGCTGTGTTCTCGCTGGTCATGTAACGAATCTTGCCGAAGATGGGGCGTTCGGGGCCCCAGGCTCGGTCGTAACGGCCCAGCACCCAGAAGATACCGCTGTACGAATTCGGATTGCGCCCGTCCAAAGCATACTTGTTGTTCAGCTCGATCATCACGTCGAGCGATTCGCGCGCGGAAGCAGACCACTCGAAAATCTTCTTGCCCCACAACATCCTCAGGTAATTGTGAATGCGTCCCTCGCGGACCAGCTGCCGCTGAGCCGCGTTCCACAAATCATCATGCGTCTTCGCCAACTCGAACTGCTCCAAGGAATACACATGTGGGCGATGATCGTCGGCGTGTTCGGCCAGCGTCTCTTGAGCCCACTCGGGAAGCGAGTCGTATTGATCGTAATCATCACGCTGCCAGCACATGTTGTATCCCAACTCGCGCCAGGTGATCAGTTCGTCGAGAAACGACTCGACTTCTGCATCAGCTCCCCACCAACCGCTATTGCTTCCGGTGGCCTTTTCGGCGACCAGATTGGGCGTCCATTCGACATGACGCGTTAGCTCCTCGAACACTTCATGCACGGAAACATGTCCGAAGTGCAGATAGGGGGACAGGCCGCTGGTGGCTTCCTTCTCGGGTTGATTCCGATCCGAGTCGTAGATCGGGAGCTTGCTCTTCAAGAATGTGCGAAGTGCCACACCGCCAGCCCGCGAACCACCAACAGTTTCCACGGGGCCAACCGAATGATCGATGGGAAAGGATGCGAGTCCGCTCTTCGACAAGAGTAACTTCGCCGGATCTGCCATCGGCCAACGTGTGGTGATTTTCGCGGGCAAGGCTTTCAGTGTTGGCAGCTTTACTTGCAACAGAGGATCACGTTGGGGAACATCCGCCAAGTGTGGCAACAAGTTCTTCTGCAAGAATCGACGAAAGTCAAAAGCTCTCAAGAAGACCTTATCGGCTGCTCGCATCGGCAGCAGACCGTTGGAATCAACCAACTCGAACCGCACTGGGATCTGTGCCGAAGCCGCGTCGACCATACGCGGTAGGAAGAAGCACGGAAAATCGTCGCTTACCACCACACAGGCGTGGCTCGCCAACTCCTTCAACAACCCCTTGCCGCCTCCGCGTGTCGCCTCCAGATAGGGATAGTACACGACGTTCTTGTTGGCGAAGTGTTCCGCATTATCGGCCATGCCTTGGATGACGAATTTATGCAGTCGATCACTGGCCCACTGATAATCACACCGCAAGGCTTCCAGAATCACCAGTGGTCTATTGAGCTGCTTCGCCCATTCCACCGCGCGTTCGAGGCCGAAGTTGTAGGTTCCACGGCGCGACGAGATCATCCAGTAAAGCACATAGTCACTGGCATCGGAAACTTCTCTGTCGTTTACGCGACGTACACGTAGGTCAGGGATCGAACTCATGATTCGTTATACGCTACGTATGAAGTGGGCTGAAGTTGTTCGTCGTGAGGCAACCGCTTACAACTCGATTCTTTGTCCGCCGATTCGAAGAGATAGTGCGCCACGAACCACTCGTCGCCACCACGATACCGAAACAGCTCGGCGCACGCCATAAAGAAGATCCGCCACCGCTGCAGGCTAAGCTTTGCCTCGAGGCCTGAGAGATCGGCACGGAAGCAGTCAAGAATTGCGTCGCGGTGACGATCGAGATTGTTCAGCCAAGCCTCGCATGTTCTCCAATAGTGCATTCCGTTCACTCGCCATTGCTTTTCGATGGTGAGATCATCGGCGAAGTGGCTGAACAGATCTTCCGAAGGCATCATCCCGCCGGTAAAGAATTGACGTCCCATCCAGTTGGCAGCACCTTCGGTTTCGAACAGGTAGGGTGAATTTCGATGACAAAAGACGTGGACGAATGCTTTGCCATCAGGTTTCAGCCACTTGGACACCCGGCGAAACAAGAGTTCGTAGTTTCTCATGTGTTCGAACATCTCGACGGAGACGATTCTGTCGAACGTCTCGCTTGTAGTGAAGTCTCGCATATCGGCGGTGATCACGCGGACATTCGTGAGTCCCCGTTCCTGGGCACGCGCCTCGATGAAGCTTCGTTGACTTGCCGAGTTGGAGACTGCGGTGATGTCACACGTCGGAAACTGCTCGGCGATCCAAAGCGTCAATGATCCCCAGCCGCAACCAAGCTCGAGCACCCGCAATCCATCTTTGATCGAGGCCCGCTCGCAGGTGCGTCGTAGCATCTCGACTTCTGCCTCGGCCAACGACGCGTCAGTTCGATCGAAAAAGCACGAGCTGTATTTCAATCGTGGCCCGAGCACCTTCTCAAAGAATGCCGCAGGCACTTCGTAATGCTGGTCGTTGGCGACATCAGTGGCTACGGCCAGTGGGCTGTTGCGAAGTTGGTCCGTGAAATCGGCCAGTTCACTCACCGTGACCGCTTCAATGCGTTTGGACAACAGTCGTCGAATACCAATGCGAATAAGCCAGTCGGGTACAAAGCCCGTTTCGGCAAGTTCAATCAGGTTCATCTCTTTGATCCTGGGTCGACAGATGTGGGGTTCCCTACCCAGTAACATATTAGTGACCTGACAACCCTCTCGACCCGCGAAGGAAAGCTATGGCACTCGAATACATTCTGCTCACGAATCTCGCTGCCATCGTGGCATCGCTATTGGCGCTGTGGTGCTTAAGTCTGCTGCTGCGAAACGCCAGTATCGTCGACATTTTCTGGGGGTGTGGTTTCGCAGTCGTTGCGTGGATGTCGATGTGGACGGGCGGCGAGTTGCTGCCTCAGAGACTGGTATTGACTTTGATGGTTAGCGTGTGGGGACTGCGTTTGGCGGGTTATCTGGCTTGGCGAAACATCGGCAAGCCGGAGGATTATCGGTATGCGGCGATGCGAGAACATCACGGCAAACGGTTCCCGATTGTCAGCTTGTTCACGGTCTTCGGCTTGCAGGGAGCATTGATGTGGATCATCTCGCTGCCGATCCAAGTTGGCATCAGCCAAGACCAAGACTGGCACCCGGCCAGGGCGATCGGGTTGCTCTTGTGGATCGCCGGATTGTTCTTCGAGACTGTCGGCGATTTCCAATTGGCCCGCTTTAAAGCTGACCCGCAGAACCAAGGCCGCGTAATGAATCGAGGCTTGTGGCGGTATACGCGACACCCGAATTACTTCGGCGATTTTCTGGTGTGGTGGGGCTTTTACTTCGTGGCCGCCGAGTCAGGCTCGTGGTGGTGGACGATCATCGGGCCGCTACTAATGTCGTTTCTGCTGATCCGCGTTTCTGGCGTGCGGTTGCTGGAGAGTTCTTTGCGAAGTCGAGTCGCGGGATACGAAGACTATGTGCGTGACACCAGCGCCTTCTTCCCGCTCCCACCAAAGCAATCTTCTTCGCCAGAATAAGCGCCATGTGCGTGCATCCGCCCTGAATCGCATCCGCTCTGCATCATACGGCACAGTTGCCACGCACGCCGTTCAGGTTGATTTCGCGTGAGCGGAGGCAGCCGCATCGACGAGAGTGCCGGCGCGAACCGCATTGCGTAGCATCCCGGCAAAGACCAGTTGATGCAGCGGATAAAGCGCGTACCAATAGGCGAGTCCAAACAGTCCGACTGGATCGAAGATGGCTGTTTGACGAACGCGGCTGCCGGTTTCTCGTTCGGTGACTTCGAACTCCAGCCAAGCGCGACCGGGCACTTTCATTTCGGCTCGCAGCTGCAACGAGCGCCCCGGCTCGAACGATTCCACTCGCCAAAAATCGAGAGCATCTCCCACGCGGATATTCACCGGATCGCGCCGACCCCGGCGAACTCCCACGCCGCCCACCAACAGATCGAGGAAGCCGCGGATGCGCCACAGCCAATCGCCGTAATACCAACCGGTCTTCCCGCCGATCCGCTGGATGGCTGCGAAGGCGGCGGTCGGTGTTGCATCGCTGTCGGCAGTTCGCGAATCAACCAATCGCGAACCGAATCGCACTCCGCCCCAACTCTTGGCCTGCCCCGATGCGGACAACGCATCCGACCATCGCGTTGCCGCGAACTCGCGATCTTCGTTCACCAACGCGCGGGCAATCGCTTCCGACAGCGATCGCGGCCGGACGGAAAACGCCGTGCTGGCGAGATTACTGGAAACCAATGTGGGATTCTTCAGGCTTGCGACAAGCTTGCGACCGACGCGTGCATACAGTGGAGTCACCAATCCAAGCCACAAACTGGAGAGATAAGGTGTCAACAGCGGAACAGGGATCATCATCCGCCGCAGGCCCCGTTGTTCGGCGTATTCCTGCATGATCTCGCCATAAGAGACTTGATCCGGGCCGCCGATTTCATAGATCTTTGAATCCTGTTCGGGCAACTCGATCGCCTCCTGCAAATAGGCCAAAACATCTTCAATCGCGATTGGTTGGGCGAGCACTCGAACCCACTTGGGACAAATCATCACCGGCAGACGTTCGACCAGAGCCCGAATCATTTCGAAGGACAAGCTGCCCGATCCGATCACGATCGAGGCTCGTAACTCAACGACTTGCACGCCGGACGATCGCAACACATCACCCGTTTCCTGGCGACTGCGAAGATGTTTTGACAGGGCCTTGTCGCGACTGCCCAGTCCGCCCAAGTAAATGATCCGCCGCACACCGGCTTGCTTTGCCGCGTCCGTAAAATTCTGGGCGGCGAGCCGGTCTTCGGCTTCAAAGTCGGAGGTCGAGCCCATCGAATGCACGAAGTAGAAGGCCGTGTCCACGCCTTGCATCGCTGCCACGAGCGAACCCGCATCCAGCGCATCCCCCTGCACAACCTCGGTCGCCTCGCCAACGTCCCCGGCGAGCGCTTCCGGCCGCCGCGTCATACAGCGAATGCGATAGCCGGCGGCTTCTAGCAACGGCAATAGCCGTCCGCCAACGTATCCGGTGGCTCCCGTGAGCAATATCTTTTGCGAAGCATGCGACATGTTTCTGTTTCGTATTGTTTGTTGGACTTACCACCCGCGCGCCCTTGACTACTGTATCGGGTTGGGAAGTGCTTTGGTGAGCCGTCTCCGCAAGAATAACTTCTCGCGGACGTTCCCCTTGTCAAACTCGGCTTTCGCTCTAAAGCGTCACTGTGGATTGTGGCCACTGTGGCGAGCAAGTTGTTGGGAGTATTGCCAAGGCGAGTTAGTTCATGTCCGTTGCTGGGCAAGTCGAGTGGATGCGGGTCGTTCCGATCGCGTTGTTGCGTGCTGCGAAGGGATCGTTGTGATGCGGATCGCGATTATCGGAACAGGCATTAGCGGCAGTCTCGTCGCGCGGCTGCTTTCAACCCAGCACGACGTGACTGTGTTTGAAGCAAACAACTACCCCGGCGGGCACGCGAACACCGTTGATGTGTCTGTCGGCGGCAAGTCGTTTTCGGTCGATACCGGTTTCATGGTGTTCAACGACCGCACTTATCCGAACTTCTGTCGCCTGTTGGGTTTGCTGGAGATCAGGTCGCAGCCGAGCGACATGAGCTTCAGCGTTCGCTGTGGCAGGACAGGGCTGGAGTATCAAGGAAGTTCGTTCGATGGGCTATTCGCTCAACGATCGAATTGCCTCCGGCCTTCATTCTTGCGGATGCTGTGGGACATTGGTCGGTTCGACAAACGCGGCATGCGAGTTGCTGCCAGTGGCGAATTGAAAGATGGCCGTTCGGTGGGCGAGTTTGTCAGCGAGTGTGGTGT
>CAUJKL010000802.1 GCA_963204995.1 Planctomycetota bacterium
TGCTGGTGGAATTCATGGGGAAAATCAGCGTGTAGCCAGGGAGCGCTCCCGGCTGGTTGATTGTGAGTCCCGCAGGGATATCCTGCCCCGCACCCATTCCGGGAGGCTGAGCCCAACTGGCAAGCGGAAGCGTGAGCACTACCGCAATCGCTGTAAAAACGGACCGTACACATCTACTCATCGCCGTAACACTCCCCTAGAGATTCCCCGACCCCGTGATAATGGTTTCCGCCGTTGGGTCTGATCACAATGCGTAAACGCGAGACAAAAAGGGCCACGATTTCATCGATTTGTTGACCGAATGGGAATTGTCCGTGAGGGATTCGTGAAATCAATTGCGTTTTCGAACTGTGCCGCTACGATACGGGTCGAAGTGTCCCACTCTACTGGCATGCCTTATAACGACGGTTCACCGGAATGATGCGGAGACGACATGAATCCCCTCGTGAGCGACGCGCAGACAGCCGAGAAACTTGTGGAGTTGCGTCGCAATCTGGCGAGTGTGATTCGGGGCAAACAGGATGTTCTTGAGGACCTGATCGTAGCGGTTGTCGCTGGAGGTTCCGTATTGCTGGAGGACGTGCCGGGAGTTGGCAAGACGACGTTGGCGAAGGCATTGGCTGCTTCGGTCGATTTGGAGTTTCGTCGCGTTCAATGCACCCCCGATTTGTTGCCGGCAGATATTTTTGGCTTCTCGGTTTTCAATCCGGCGGACGGAAGTTTTTCCTTTCGCCGCGGGCCGATCTTTACCAATCTCTTACTTGTCGATGAAATCAATCGTGCCTCACCTCGGACTCAATCGGCACTTCTCGAAGGCATGGCCGAACATCAGATCACCGTCGAAGGGACGCGGTACGTGCTGGCTTCTCCCTTTATCGTTCTGGCGACTCAAAACCCGCTAGGTTTTCAAGGCACTTATCCGTTGCCCGAGTCCCAATTGGACCGCTTTCTATTTCAGTTATCGATGGATTATCCGGATCGAGAGAGCGAAATCGAGATCCTGTATGACCAGATGGCCGCGAATCCATTGGACGAGATCGAGTCGGTCATGTCGCGAGACGAATTGTTGCGTTGTCAGGCGCTGGCGAGGGAAGTGCATGTCGAACGTAGTGTGGCAGGTTATCTGATCGATTTGGTCCAGCGCACGCGAAAGGACTCGCGGCTCCGTCTTGGGTGTAGCCCTCGCGGCGCATTGATGTTAGTCCGTGCTGCCCAGGCGCGCGCCTTTGTCTTGGGGCGAGATTATGTCGTTCCTGACGATGTGCAACATGTTGCTCCTCTGGTACTCTCGCATCGCGTGGCTCCTGTAGGACACCGATTTGATAGCACTCATGCTTGTCGCGAGATCATCGTGGACTTGATGAATCAGCTTGATGTGCCGGTATGAGATTCGGGACAAAACACTTCCGCACGTTTCATCGCTTGTATGTGGGATGGGTGCGACAATTCTCCTTGGGCGGGCGTGTCGTCACGTGTGTTCTCTTGCTTACCGCGCCCCAGCTGATGGAACTCGGTGCTCCCATGTTCTTGTTGTGGTCCGCCTTGTTCTCTCTGATCGTCGTGGCGGCGGTCGCCGCGTCGCTATGGCGGCCGCGATTGCATGTGTGCTATGCGATTCCGGAAGAGCTTGTGCGGAGAGAGTGGACGAAGATTGCAGTACAGGTGACCAACCGGTCGAATCGACCGGCGTTTCAATTGTCCATTGGCTTGGAGCATCTTCCGCCGACATGGCAAGTTGTTTCGCCGGCCGTGTCAATTCCTCAGTTGGCCGGTGGAACGACGCAAACGGTGTTCGTCGAGATCCGAGCCGATCAACGCGGGAAATTTGCTGCACCCATCGTCACGATCGAAACTGTCTTTCCACTCGGATTGGTTCGTAACTCTGCCACGTATTCCGATCGTTCCGATGTGTCCACCTATGTTGTTCCCGCACTCGATCGTGACCTGCTGGCGGAATTGACGAAACAAGGTCGAGAAGGCTCGCCGATGTCGCTTGACGCGCCCGTCGTGAGCGGAGATATCGAGTATGTCGGGAGTCGCGAGTACATCCCAGGAATTGTCCCTCGCCGATGGGACTATGCTTGCTGGGCTCGTCTAGGCCAACCGGTCGTGCGGACCTACGCCGACCCCTGCGAAAATCGTGTCGCGTTGTTTGTCGCCCATTACATCGGCCAGCACGCTGCGGCGGATGCACAGCAACACGACTGGCTGGAGAAACTGTTGTCCGTCGTGGCGACTCATAGTTACTCACATTCCGCACCCCAAAATCGAGGTTTGAGATTAGCTGTCGGCGGTTCGCTGGCAGCATTTCCCTTTGAAGGCGCGTAGAGCGGTAGTTGGAATGCTCATCATCTCGATGAGGCGACGCTGAACTTTGTCCAACTCAGCTAGCCGGCGATGTTCTTCACCGTGGTGCGTGACAATGACAATCGCTAGGTCTTCAAATCGCTCCAGAATGGAACGCCCCGTTGGCGCCGGGCTGGGACGTCCTTCTGGGTAGATGCCGTACATCGGTTCCCCCTTGAGGCTCTGGCGGACATCTCGTTCCATCAACGAGAGCGTCATCAATGACCACAGCAGAATGAACATGAGACCCGCAATCCGAAGCGGCTTCTCGAGGAACATCGGAGCGATCGCCAACGGTCCCTTCATATCGCCAATGCGCCGTTCGACGTGAATCTGCTCTTTGTATTCCTGGAGCACTTTGGACGTCGGGTGCGAGTTCTTGGGCAAGTCGGTCTTGAGAACGTACGCACCATCCAGTTCCTCCACTCGCTTCAACTCTGATGGATCGATTTCCCAACGCAACGAGAATTTCCCACCACGCTGCGACAATTCGTATCGAAATACATCGCCAATCGTGTACTTGCCTTTGGCTGCTTCCAATCGCGACACAATCTTCTCGCGAGTCTTCAAACTGTATTTGTTCAAATTCCGTTCGATCGCTTGAAACTCAGCAGTCGTCTTATCCAAATGCCGCTGTCGAGTCTTGGCTTCTTGTTCGGCCTTGGCTTCGCTCCAGACAAAGATCTGACGATACTTTAGACGAACCGTCCGGCCATCCACGTTGCCATTGATCGTGTGGTACGTTTCATAAGTTTTATATTTTGGCCTTTTCTCTTCCGGCAAATGTTGTTTACTCTTGGGGCAGTAATCGACCAGTTGCATCTCCTGACGATGTTTTCGATATTCGTCTTTGAGATGCGGTTGAAAGACACCTCCGCAAAGAAACTGGCCGCCGGCTGCCTTGTTGGTCAAGAGGTTCTCTGGCGAATCGAATTTAGTATCGGCCGTGTATACCAACGATTCCGTAGGAAGCATTTGCCGCAGGCGTTGCATGTTTTCGATATGTGTCTTGACTTCTGGTTCGTTGCCGTCCAAAGGGAGTAAGTCGATGGGGACTGCGCCGTCACGAGTGACATTGATGCCGAATTGCACTTGCTTGACGTTCTTGCGACCGCTTTTAGTTCGACCGTACATCGGTTGGGGCCCCTGGTCGGCCTTCGCGTCTGCGGCCGCAGGCGCCGCTGCCGCTTCTTCGGACGACTGCTCCGCGAGTGTCGCCTGTGTTTCGGCATTTTCCTTCAATTGCCGTTCGTAAGCTCCATACAGTTCAACATTCGAAATGTCATAGTGAATGTTGTTCACCTTCAGCTTGAACGACTTGACCAGATGTAGGACCAACTGGGACTGAACTGTAAACGCATGTTGAGCAATACGCTCCAAAGCACGTCCTAACCGATCGTCATTGAGCTGCTCCGTCGGAATGCGATAGTAGTCACAAACGCCGGCCCTTTCCGCCCATTCGCCGATCTTGTACTGAGCTTTGGGATTCAGCAGTCGATTGCAGACCATGATTTCGACCAGCGTGCCAAGAGGCACATCACCCTCCCACGGCACATGCTCGTCGATGGTCTGCGCCAGTCGCATCTTTTCCAAATAGGCCACGATGAACGGCAAAGCGCCGACTCTTTGCGTCTTGAAACGAGTTGTGGCATCCATTCCACGCTCCCTTGAAGAAGATCGAACAAATTCAGCTTGCCTAACTTCTCAAATTCAGCGTATCTTGTCAGCGCCAACTTGGATTCTAGGGTGCGGAATGTGAGTAACTACGCTGAAATGGCGGCACTCATTGCACCACGGCCATTTATGGTCGAACGGGGACATTATGATGGTGTTGCTGACGATTGGACAGTTGCCTGGGAATATGCCAAAGTGCGGCATCTCTACGCGGCCCAACTAAAGTTGCCCGACCGTACCGCGATCGAGTGGTTCGACGGTCCCCACAAGATCAATGGTGCCGGGACGTTTGAGTTTTTGCGTCAACATCTGAAATGGGAACCGCATGTCGCAGACCGCTAATTCGTCGTCAACTCCAGCAAGCCGCTGGTACCGCCGTATCGGACCGGGGTTGATCACGGCATGCGTCGTGATCGGACCGGGCAGTATTTTGACAAGTTCGAAGGTTGGAGCGAAATACGGTTTCGGTATGTCATGGATCATTGTGATCGCGGTCGCGTTCATGATGACCTACACGATGCTCGGTGCTCGGCTCGGAGTGACTGCGACGCAATCGCCAGCGATGCTCATCTCACAAAGAGCAGGACGATGGCTCGCAATCTTGTTGGGGATGAGCATCTTTTTTATCTCCTCTGCGTTTCAGTTCGGAAATAATCTGGGCGTGGCGGCTGCCTTTGAAGAACTTGCGAGCGAATTCCCAGTACTCGCCCAGCTTCAGGTGACTT
>CAUJKL010000803.1 GCA_963204995.1 Planctomycetota bacterium
ATGCTTATTTCGTCTGGGTGCCACCTGATCCAACCAACGAGGAGGCTGCCGAAATGGTCATGGAGTTGCGATACCTGACACCCGAGGGCCGTAGACTATGAAGCATACGACACCGATATAGGAGAGAGTATGCGTTCAAACGGACGAACTGGATTGGCACAGCTGGATCAGCAAGACTATCTGTCAGCAATCGCAATCCGCGACTCTATCGGCAGGTAGTTCGCATGATCGCTCTCTTTTGTGCCGTTGCACTTGGGCAAGTTCACCCCGTTCCCGAAGAACCAAATCTCGAAGAGCTGTTAGCGTTATACAAGAAGACGGAAGCCAGCTACTGGAAAGCAGTAGATAGCTACGAGGAACACGAACGAATGGAGGCGATTATTAACGAGTCGTCTGTGACTGAAAGTCACCTGGAGAAGCTTCGCGGGACACTTGAAACGTTTCGCCTAATAGCGTCGGCTTCCTCAAGTTCGCCTCGTAACCGGGTACGATCAGCGCTACCGCCTATCGGGGCTTCACCTGCTGATTCTGTCGAAGCGACCAACGCCAAGAAATAAAATCGGCCCGGCAAGGAGGGGCAGAATCCTGGCAGGGCCTATCTCGGCGAGGTGGGGCAGAAACCTGACCGAGCTGTCTTCATTGTACGAGTCGTCGACAAGTTTTACTAGCGCCGAAAATCCAAAAAGTGGGGTGGGAAAATGTGGCTGTCTGTTGAGGAGATTTCTGCGTTACGATGTCTCAAGTAAACGACCGAGTCACTACAGCAATCGACAGCTTCAATCATCGCACATGCTGGGAGGACCCACGCAATGACACCGATCAGCGAATACGATTCAAACTGGATCGATTACGGCGAGCCAGCCGACCCGCCACCGTCGCCGGAGCGCATCAAGGCGATTCACTACGCCGGGCACGCGGCCATCGCTGTCGCTCAGGACGTCGAAATCAAGCTACTTACCCTGAAGCCTTTGAGCGAGGTCGACGTCAATCTGGATGGAGCCTACTTGCTCGACGAAGGGACGATTCTCCATTTCACACAGCCCCAACCCGAGAACCCGAGCTACCGCTACAAGGCTTCAGAAAGGCTATTGCAAATTGCGTTGGCGGGCCAGTGTGCAGAACTAGTCCATCGCGATATCTCATGCAGCATTGAGCTAGTGATGGAAGCAGTAACCGACTTTGAGCTAGTCCTGGACAACGCCGAGACATTGATCCCAGATAAGGATCTGCGACTTAGTTACTTGGTGAGAGACATTGTTTGGATGGACAGGTTTCTACGGATGCCCGAGTTTCGCACAGTTGTCTGCGAAATTTCCGACGCACTGCTGGAACACGGCGTATTGAACGGCGATCGGGTCAAGGAGATTTATGATGAGGCAATGAAGTCCGATTTAGATGCTCCTGCACGACGGCCATCGCGGCGGCGGCGCAGGCCGGACTACTCGCCGATGCCATATCGGCCTGATTTGAACGATTGCCCTGTGTTCTGAGGGGCAGGCTGATTGGCGAACGCCATCCTACGTCAGACCAACAACTGGCATGTGGAGTTGAGAATCGTTGGCTTGTGAGCATCTGACTTTCGTCATCTTCCTAAGCCGCAACAGCTCAAGGTTTCTCTACGGAAGAATACGGAGAAACGATTCAGAATACGACTAATACCTGCAAAAATCGCATGTGTTCGCAACGTCTTGCAAAACATGGGCATCGACGTAAGATACTTCTGTCCCGAGTTTTAAGACTGCTCTGGCTTGAATCATTTGCCGCCTACGAAACCGGAGGTTACTGGTTCGAGCCCAGTCGGGTGTACTTTACTAAAGCCTTTCGAGCAGAGACTTTAGTGCTCGCACATGCCGCATGATGACCTTGAGGGTCTCGGCTGAGACTCCCGCGTTGATGAGCCGCAGGGCACATCCACGCCGGATATCGTGGGAGCTGGCAAACTTCTGGCGGACTCCAAGACGTGAGTCCTCCTGACGCACAATAATGCCGGCTTCTTCGCCGATCATGCTGATCACGCGACTGACACGCTCTTTCGAGAGCCGCTTTTCAGTCCGCTGAGCGGTGTGCCCAGTTCGACGCTGGCAGCGTTTCTGAAGCTTGATAACTTCCGCAGCAGGGATTCCGCCACCATCCTTGAGAAACTCGGCGTCTCGGCGAATACCCAGTTTCTTGAGCCAGTTACGTACCGTGGTGTCCGTGACACCGCAAGCTCTGGCAATCGCTTGGTTGCTGAACCGCCGTGCCCAGCTACGAAGATCGGCTTGCTTTGGCTGAAACCAGTCGGCTCCGGCCTTGATCTCGTATTGGATCGGTAGGGGATTGACGACCCAACCAAAACGCTTGCTCTCGGGCACCGAATTTAAGAGTTCTTCCAATCCAGGGAGGAGGGGAATCTCTTGAACTCGTTTGTTCTTCTGCGACGAAGGAATCACGATCGTCGGCAGCTGACCAGGTTGGCTCGGCCAACTTGGGTGGAGATGACGGGTGTCGTCCCAAGAGAAGTCCATCAGGTCACCGACTCGAAAGCCGCTTTCCCAAAGAACCCACGTCGCGACCGATTGTTCCGCCGTCTTCGTTACGGCAACATCCTCGTTCTTCTTGTTCTTTTCCATAAGAGGTTGGGGGAAGGGAACGGGTAAAAACCCAGCCGGCCGATAGTTGGCTTCCGTGAAAACGAAACGCACGGCCGGGCTGGTTGCATAAAATCACTCGTTGTTCGGTTCGGCCTCCTTTTCGAGAATGAACTCCCAGGCTCGGCCGATCAGCAGCTGCGCGATCGGCAAATCGTCCCTGCCAAGGGAGTTCGTAGTTTTCCAGCCTTGCTGGCCATCGCGATAAACTTTCTGGATCGCGATCTTATGGAACGTCGCTTCGCCGGAGCGGTTCTCGAAGATCGAGACCTTCACGCCGCGTCGTCGGAGTACCTGAATTGGTTTGTTGCTTGTGAATTCGGACATCTCGTTTCTCTCCCGGGCTAACAGAATCGTGCGGAAGTCAACAATTGCGAACGACCGCTAAACCTGCGGTATTCGCATTTAGAGGCCCGCAACGCGCGGGAGTGAACCGAGCCGCCTTCAGGGAGACGGCCCGGAACATCCATGTCAGCCGGTGATGTAGCCGATGACGGAAACTGCGAGCCCGACCACCACGACAATGTCGAACCAAAGTCCAAGGTGGTACGGTTCGCGGTTCCAGCGCGGCTTGGCGGTCGGCCTTGCAACGTATTGCCTGCGAAAGGTCCGCCAGCGGCTGGGTTTCTTGGCTTCCATACACAACAGAGGAAAGTGATTAACGCGCCGTAGCACGCCACGCGACTCCGGTAGCACATCCCTGAGAAGGCGGCCGGAGTGAAGTGGATCAATGTCTTGAGCGTTTGACATCAATCTCGTTGCCACGCGGGGGCAGCTTCACTCCGAGGATGTGATGTTATTGGGTGGGATAGGCTTCCAGCCTGTCAGAAATACGGGGAAAATGACAGGCTGGAAGCCTATCCCACGATTTTTTCACAACCTCTCCGCGTCGCGCGGAGAGCGGGTCGACCGCAGTCGGGGTGCCCGCTGGGGTGCCGGGGCGATAGCCCTGGCGAGTGTAGCTGCATCGTGGCGTGGAACGACTGACCAACAGGCGGACAGGGAGCGCAGCGACAAACCGCCCCTTCGAACTACACTCGCCAGGGGTTGAGGAGCGGAGCGACGAAAGCCCCTGGCACCCCGAAGCTGTTGTGGGTGTGGCAATTGCGTCATGCACTCCCACGGCTTGGGCGACATCCGGGGCGGATGGATTTCGGACCTCATGGCGGACCAATTGCGGACGGATCATGTGGCACCTCCCTTGGGTAGACGGACGAGTGGCTGTGGATCGTCGCTGTCGGCTGGGTAAAAGATCGCGCCCGTGAGAGCCAGCTCCGGAGTCCAATCCGTAAACGCAGCAAACCGGTGCAGACTCGCCCCTTCCTTGGAAGCAATACTCTTTCGCAACAGGTCGCGTCGGGTAGGGGACGGCGAGAAATGCAAAACCGTGAATGACTCTGCCGTCGTCTCAAAATGCCGTGTATGTAATCGACCGGCCGCCAGCGCTGCATACCCTGGCGTCTTCGAGTTTGCTATCTGCTGTAGCCCCGATGTATTTCGGTCATATTCGAGGTAGTAGGTTTTGGAGTGAGAGTCGACTACAAGTGCAAACGCCGCGTCGGGCGCACAAACGAGCCGTGGCTTCTCGCGAATCAAGGTGAAGATTCGGTAACGTTCGTGCGGTTTTTGTGCCTGCGGATTTACCTCATCCCATTCGCCGTACCAGCCGAGGAGCGAAACGGCATCCTGTCGTGCGATGGCTTGGTCAAGTCGAACGTGGAACTCAGCCACGCCAAGCCAGTGCAGCAAATGTGTCCAATCGGGAGTTTTGACGCAAACGTGTAAGTACCGCTCGTCATCGTATTCCGCAGCTGCCCACTCTGCTCCACGTCGTGTTGGAAAGTAAACTGGCGCTGGACTCCCGGCCGCTGGGTTCACGGCTTGCATTCGTGTCTTGTTGATCAACCCTGTCTAAAAGA
>CAUJKL010000804.1 GCA_963204995.1 Planctomycetota bacterium
GATCGTGGCACGCTTCAGGATTGAATGCGATTCGGGAGCGAGGGCGGCAGGCTCTGAACGTAATGTACTCTGTGGATCGGCGGTGGGGCGTAACGGCAACGAATCGGCCACCTCTCCCCGCTCCAGTACGGGAGCCTCCGCCGACGCTCGACGGATATTGGAATCGGCCAGCATGGTTGGTTGGGCTGCGACTTCGCGGCGAATCAGCGTCCCCAACAGCGATTCGGTGGGCACGCCGGGTCGCACGACCGCAAACGAATACTCAGCAATTTGTTCGTTGTAACTCAAGACGGCCGCAAGCAGTTCATTGCGAGTGCGGCTCAATTGTGCCAGTGAGTCGAGCACATGGTTCAAACTGGCCGCACCATTCTGATACGCTTCGGCGAGTTGCGATGCAGCCCGTTCGCCCGCAGCGACCGCTTCGGCGCGACGTTCGATCACTTCGAGTTGATGTGGCAAGCGACGGTCGATGCGTTTCAGGTGCGTCGGAGCAGTACGATCAGCAAACAGCGTTTCAAAGTGTGTCGCGTATGGCCCTACAAACGGTCGATCGACTGGCCGAGGAACCTCCGTCAGCTCTAAGCGACCAACCTCCACGAGTTGCTCTTGCAATTCGAGCACCTTCAGCGCCGCGGTCGCTTGCCGCGCACGGGCCTGCGTGACCTCAGCGTTTAGTAACGACTCTTCGAGCGGCGATTGCGGGCGCGGCAGTTCGGAGAGATAGCGAGATTCGTGCCGGGCGAAGTTCAGTTCGGCCATTGCTACACATAAACGCCAGTAGCTCTGCACTGCTCGTTGTCGCGAACTATTGTCGCCGATCCGACGCAGCAAGTCGACGAGCGCGATATCCGTGCCTTCATCCGTGTGCATCTCGATGGCCCCGTCCAAGATCATCGCTGCCAACGCTTCCAAATCCGTCGAATGTATGGGGATTACAGGTGCATCCCCCTGGACGTGCGTCGCCTCCTGAGCCGGTGCTATGACTGTCCGCGGCTCTTGCGGCATGGACCAATTCTGCGCGGGGCGCAGCTGACTCGGAGGTGCTGGCGATTGGTCCGATGGCGGCGCGGGCAAGTCGAGTCCCTGATCCGAGAAGCGATAGCTACCACCGCGTGCGTCGTCCCTGGGATCGTCAGTGATCTGAGCGGCCTGTACCGGTGAGACGGCTTGATCAGGAGCAAATTGGGATGGGGGGACCTGGGCGACCGCCAGGTAGGCGACGGAAATGAGAAAGGTGTTCATCGCTGCATCCATGCATGGTGGGGAGTTGGGGTTGTCGAGAGTACTAACCTGCCATTTTCAGCTCATCGGGTCAATCCGAATGTTTTCGAGTTGTGCTTGCATTACCGATCCAAATCGCACAATCGATGCGAAACGCCCGAATTCCTTTGACCGAACGTGACTTCTGACGTATACGACTGGTAGCCGGCGCGCCAGCACCGTTCGCGCGCGACGTGCGCTGAGACGAATTCCAAGTCATCGACTTTGCGTTGAACCTCTCGAAATAACATGACAACTTCGCCGGAAACTCCGAAAACCGACTTGCACGAGCCAGCTTGGCCCGAGCTCGATTGGCAACGGGCAATGGCGGAGTTTCGCGTACGTGCGGAGCGGTTGTTTGAATCGCACCAAGACCGGGTGAGTTTCCTCGAAGCATCCATCGCTGAACAGCTGGGGACGCTCGATCAAGCCGATCCATGCTCGCCGCCAGCGACCGTTCACTCGGACGAAGAACTAGTAGATGTCCGAAACCAACTCGCCCAGTGTCGCAAGTTGCTAAATGCTCGAGCCAGCGAACTCAAGCAGTTGCGAGGTCTTCTCGCAGAACATGCGGATACCGGCAAGAGTGTCGATGTTGAGGCACTTCTTGAGCAGCTTTCGGAAATGCGGCTGGAACGGGACGAATTGATTGGACGACTCGCGGACGCCGAACGGCATGTCGAGCGGGCCGACGCCGCCGATGCGGAGCGCCTCGAAGAGCTACAACGTCGCTTCGAAGTTGCGGTGCAAGAAATTCGCGAGCTGAAAGCTAAGAACGCAGATCTTCAGAAGCAAGCAGCCCAGGGTGTGGGAAGCCCGCGTGCTGCGGCAATCGCGACAACCGGATTCGATTGGGAACAGCAAAAACGCCGCCTAATGCAGCAGCTCGATTCCGAATTCGAGGAGAGTAATCCCAAGGACAAACAGACCAAGCTTTCGATTGAGAGCACGATTCGGATTACTGACCAAGTGATCGCCGATAAGGACCGACAGATCGCCGAACTAAAGGAGCGATTGGCGGAAGGAGCCAGCACCGCAAACGCAGACGCCACGTCGAGCCTGCTCGATAACGATGCACAGATCCGCGAGGAACGCGAACGATTGAGCCGCTTGGAGGATGAGTGGCGCGGCAAGTTGCGGCAAGCGGAAATTGAAATCTCGGTCGAGCGAGCCAAGCTCGCCCGCGAACGATCCGAAGTGGAGGCAAAACTGCGCGGCATCGAGGAAGCGAAGTGCGACAGCGCCGGCGGCAAAGCAGGCGCGAAGCAATCGGGCCGCTGGCTCGCACGACTGGGGCTGAAAGACGATGAAAAATAATCGATTCAGCTCAAATCGTAATAACTCGTGTATTTCTCACGCAAATAGGCAATCAGCCAGTCGTGGGACAACGGCTGGCCGGTAACCGTTTCGACGAGTTCGCGGGCCGAATAACATTGGCCTTGGCGGTGAATCTTCTCGCGTAGCCAGCCGAGAAGCGACGCAAATTCTCCTCGCTCAAATTGCTCGTCCAGAGGTCCGACGTCCTTGGCGGCTTGTGCGTAAAACTGAGCGGCGTACAGGTTGCCTAACGCATACGTGGGGAAGTAGCCGATTAACGCCGCGCTCCAATGGACATCCTGCAACACGCCGTCGGCATCGGTGGGCGGCTCGATGTCGAGGTAGTCTCGATACTTCTGATTCCAAGCTGCCGGCAAGTCTTTGATCGCCAGCCCATCGTTGATCAACGCTTGTTCCAACTCGAACCGAATAATGATGTGCAAGTTATAGGTCGCTTCATCGGCTTCGACGCGAATCAGCGATGGGCGTACGTCGTTCACCGCGAAGCAGAAATCTTCCACCTGCGTGTCACCGAGGGCTTTCGGAAATGCCTGTTGTGCAAGCGGAAAGAAATGTCGCCAAAACGCGACGCTTCGACCGACCATGTTCTCCCACATCCGCGATTGCGATTCGTGAATCCCCAGGGAAACGTAGGTTCCCGGCGGCAGGCCGTACTGGTCGCTGCGCAATCCCTGGTCGTAGATGCCGTGCCCCGCTTCGTGCAAAATGCTGAAGAAGCCGCTGGGAAAGAACCGCTCGTCGTAACGTGTTGTCAGTCGACAATCGTCTGGCCCCATTCCGGCACAGAAGGGATGATGCGTCACGTCCAAGCGACCGCGATTGAATTCGAAGCCAATCGCCGTGGCAGCTTGCTTGCCGAAGCTCTCTTGAGCGTCGATTGGATAGCGACGTTTAAGAATATCGAGATTTGGCTTGCGTGAACTTTCGGCAATCGCTGCCACCAAAGGCACGAGTTCACTGCGGAGACCCTCGAGAACGCCTGCAACATTCTTCGTTGTTTCGCCCGGTTCAAAGTCGTCGAGCAACGCATCGTAGGGACAGTCGGCATAGCCAATTGCCTCGGCTTGCTGTCGCTTGAGATTAACGATCCGCTCGAGAATCGGAGCAAAAGTGGCAAAGTCGTCGTTCTTGCGTGCTTCGACCCATGCTTGTTGTCCGAGCACCGAGGCACGCGTCAGTTCTTCGACCAGCGTTTGGGGCAACTTCGTGAGTTTTTCATACTCGCGCCGCATTTGCCGAATCGTCGCGCCAGCATCACTATGCGGGTCGCTGGCTAAATCGCTCGCTGCCAGTTCATCGAGCCAATCGCCCAACTGTGGATCGGTGTGGCGACGGTGAGCCAGCGATGATAGGTAGGTTATTTGTTCGGCGCGGTAGGGGCCCGCAGCCGGTGGCATCTTCGTTCGTTCGTCCCAGCCCAAGAGCTCAGCGACCGACTGCAAAAGTGCCGTCTCACGGGCATGAGCGCAGAGTTTATCGAATGTGGGGCGAGCCATGGTGCAAAGTATCCTTCCGTGCCGGACAAGTGTCGTGAGCTACGAGCCGCGTAGTATCTCGCGTGAAGGTATCGCAAATCGCTGCAAAGTTTAAGCCCTAACCCATCGCGGTCGGTGCTTAGTTCGAGTTTTGCATTTTTTTTGGACTGCGGTGACTTGTCACCGCTTTGCTCTCCAGTGCGAAGCACTTTTTCAGCATCACCGCAACTTACATTGGATAGCGAATAATTGGTTCCAAGTCGAAAAATACCAAAGCGG
>CAUJKL010000805.1 GCA_963204995.1 Planctomycetota bacterium
GAGCTGATGGCCATCACTTCCATAACATCCTTTTCGCGGGCTCGTTGCAGGCACGCTTCGACAAGCTTATGTCCGACGCCTTTGCCCTGTTGATCGGTGGCGACGACCAACGCGCGCACCTCGGCCAGCTTCCGCGAGTAGACATCCAGCGTTGCGAAGCCAACGATCCGACCTTCCGAAACGGCGACAAAGCCGTTGGGCAACAGTGTATCAAGCTCGTCGATCGTGCGCCGTAGCAGTTTTTTCTGATCGACGTACGGCTTCAGCAGGGCCAGCACATCGGCTTGCTCGGATGGATTGACAGGTCGCACGGTTACCGCGTCAGCCGCTTCGCTCATGTAGGTGTTCCCTGCCGTTCTCATGGAAGGATGCGTCATTATTGAAAGAGGGCGGCTCCTCCGCAGAGAAGCCGCCCTTGGAAAGCAAGGCAAACTGAACGACTACGCGTTGATCTCGTAGCCTTTCCGCTGTTCGCGACTCTGCCAGGCGTTGGCGTCGTCGTCACCCACGATCTGTTCCGTCTGGGAATCCCAATTCAGCGTGCGGCCCAAGCGAATCGCGATGTTTGATAGATGGCAAGTCGTCAACGCGCGATGATGCGTGTGGACATCCGAAATCGGCAACTCGCGAGTCTTCATACACTCGATAAAGTTCGCCATGTGATTAGTCGGCAGCTTGCCGCCGTACACTTCGGCAATCGCGTTCTCGGGCAGCGGGTTGTCTTTGAGGTCTTCAAACGGCTTGCCTTTCGTGTTGCCACGCGAGACGTGGAAGCGGCCCTTGGTTCCCTCGAACAAGATGCCGTTGCCATCGGACGAGTTGCTGACGATGTTAAACTCGATCCCGCCTGGGAACATGCATTTGATGTGGAACTTGTCGGCCGTGTTGTAGCGGTCGTCTTGAACCGGCATGCCGTTCTTGATGTCAACGGGATGATGCACCATCACCGGCTCGACGCTGACGACGCCTTGGCCGGGGCCATTTTGCCCGATCGCCCATTGAGCGATGTCGACGTGATGTGCGCCCCAATCTGTCAGTTTGCCGCCCGAGTACTCGTACCACCAGCGGAACTCATAATGGCAACGAGTCTTTGGTTGTTTGCCGTCCATCGCGAAACGATAGTCAACCAACGGAGCTTGCCCGAGCCACTTCTCCCAGTTCAGTCCCGAAGGCACGTCGGCCACCGGGATCGCACCGCTGGTGGGCGCGCCCCCGATGTCGCAAGTAACTTTCTGCACATCACCGATGCGACCGGCACGCACCATCGCGATGGCCTGCAGAAATCGCTGGCCCATTTCCGATCGTTGTTGCGTGCCAACTTGGAAGACGCGGCCAGTTTCCTTTTGCACTTTGCCGATCTGCTTCCCTTCTTCGATGGTCAGCGTGAGCGGCTTCTCGCAGTAGACGTCCTTCCCGGCTTGCATTGCTTCGATGGCGATCTTGCTGTGCCAATGATCGGTCGTGACGATGGTTACGATGTCGATATCCTTGCGATCGAGAACCTTGCGATAGTCTTCGTAGACATCCGGCGCGGTGCCGTTTTGCTTCTTATGTTTCTGCACGACATTCGAAGCGTGTGCGGCATGATTCGCATCGACGTCGCAAACCGCGACGCAGTTTGCGTATTCCATGGCCGACGGCCCAACCGCGCCCCAACGACTGCCGGTGCCAATGCAACCAAGCGTCGGTCGGTCGTTCGCCGAATCGGCCTTTTGATCGTCGGCGATCGATCGCGTCGAGAAAATGTAAGGAGTGGCGACTGCTGCCGTGACAGCACCGGTAGTCTGCAGAAAACGACGACGATTTTGCTTTTGGTTTGCCATGATGCTTGAAACTCGTTTCGGGCCTGGGTCGGGGACAGCCTCTGTGAAAAGAGGACCCGCTTAGTGTAATGGGTGAGTCAGCATCTTTCCAGGATCAGCCAACGATTGCGCGGGTGCAGAATGAGGTCACGTGTCGCTGCCCGCACCCGACAAAGGCTGAGTCTACGCCGACTTCTCCAACGTACTCGCCTGATTTAGCTTGTTGTAGAGCGTCTTGAGGCTGACTCCCAACTCCTCGGCGACGGCTGGCTTGTTGCCGTCGTGGCGGTCGAGCGATTCGTGAATGGCTTGCATTTCGAGATCGCGGAGCGTCGTGGGGCCGAGCGAGGCGGAGCGGGCGCTGCGAGATCCAAATCGTCGCGGCAGATGCTCGGACGTAATCGGCAGCCCGTTGCAAACGATCGTCGCGTGTTCGATGACGTTGGCCAACTCGCGAACGTTACCCGGCCACGAGTGTGAAGTGAGTGCCTCCATGGCGTCGAGCGAGAACAGATTGTCGCCGGGCTTGGCGTTGGGCTTGAAGCGACAATACAGATGCTTCGCCAGTTCTGGAATGTCGCTCACGCGTTGGCGTAGCGGCGGCAGGTTGATCTCGAACGTATTGATCCGGTACATCAAGTCTTCGCGGAAGTCTCCATCTTCCACCATTTTTTCGAGATCGCGATGCGTTGCGCAAACGACACGCACATCGACCTTGAGCGAATCGTTATCGCCGACGCGCCGGATTTCGCCCGATTCGAGAACTCGCAGTAACTTGGCCTGCATGGCCTTCGGCAACTCGCCGATTTCGTCCAGGAACAAGGTGCCGCCATGAGCGACTTCGAACAGGCCGACGCGATGTTCGTCTGCCCCGGTGAAGGCACCCTTGCGATGTCCGAACAGTTCACTTTCGATCAACGATTCTGGCAGCGCTCCGCAATTGATCGCGACGAACGACTTTGCCGCCCGCGGGCTCTGTTGGTGGACTGCACGAGCGACCAGTTCTTTTCCCGATCCCGTTTCGCCCAGAATCAACACGGTCGAACCTGTCGGAGCGACTTTGGCGATCAAGTCGCGAACTTGCTGCATGGCGCGCCCGCCGCCAATCAAGCTACGGTCGCCCTCCACATGCTGTAGCTGATGTTCTAGTGCCGCACACTTCTTCGTGAGGTCGCGTTTCTCCGCGACTCGCTCGAGTAAGGCTTCCACCTCGGCCAACCTGCACGGTTTGGTCAAGTAATCGAACGCTCCTTGCCGGAGTGCGGCCACGGCCGTGTTCAGTGAGGACTTCCCGGTCAGCACGACGGCTTCGGTGTCCGGCGATAGCTCCTTCGCGCGTTTGATGACTTCGATCCCGTTCATGCCTGGCATATCGAGATCAACGAGGATGCAGTCGTAAGTGTTTTTCTCCAACGCTGCGGCAGCCGTCAGTCCGTCCGGGCAGACCGTCACTTCGTGCCCCATGCGAGGCAATTCGTTCTTCATCAACTCCTGCAAGGGCTCTTCATCATCGGCGAAGAGAACTTTGAGCTGACTACGCGACTTGATATTGTCTTTGTTGTTGAGTTTCATGTTTGGTTCCGACTAGTGGAAGAAGGACGCAGAATTGCGAGCCTGTGCCAGGACCATTGCTCGTCGCTTCGATCTTGCCACCGTGATCGACAACGATCCGGTAGGTGATCGACAGCCCCAAGCCAGTCCCTTGGCCATCTCGGCGTCGTGTGAAGAAAGGTTCAAAGAGGTGTTCGAGTACTTCGCTGCTCATGCCGCACCCGTCGTCGCGGACGATCAATCGCGCCTGCCCACGATGCTGTCCTAGTTCGACGGTGACCGTGCCATCTTTATCCAGGCTGTCGAGCGCGTTGGTGAGCAGGTTGAGTAAGACTTGTTTGATCTCTTGCGAGTTCACACAGGCGACCACGCGTTCGTGGCACTGAAACTCGATTTGTTTGTACTTGTAACTACCAATGTGCCTGACCATTTCAATGACGTCGCCGGTCAGTTCGCGTAAATCCGTGTCCTGATGATCGACGTCGCCTAGTCGCGAGAAATCAAGCAGTTTCTCGGTGATTCCCTTACAGCGAAACGCTTCGTCTTGAATCCGACGAAGATAAGTCTTCAGCACGGAAACTTCTTGGTTGTGCTCGTCATCCGGCTTTAAGTCGTCGTTGTAGATGATGTCGTGGACTCGCGACTCGAGGGCTTCCGCGGACCAAGCAATGATGGCCAGCGGATTGTTTATTTCGTGCGATACTCCGGCCGCCAGAAACCCGACACTCGCCAGTTGTTCGCTGCGGACGACCTCCTTGGTGCGCTGTTTCACTTGTTGATCAAGATCGTCACGAATTTCGCAGAAGCGAGTGGTCATATCGTTGAGTGCCGTCGCCAACTCGGCCATCTCGTCGTACGAATTCAACTGGATGCGATACTCGAACTTGCCTGACGCCACGACTCGCGAGCCTTGGATCAGTACCTGCAGTGGAAGGAACACCCAGAGGTAGAACAGTCGCACCAAGATGACGAGCATTCCGATCGACAAGATGCTTGTCGCCCAGGTGAGCACTATCAGTGCGTGGTACTCGCCGCGCGCGTTTCCCTTTAGCTGGGACATTCGATCCTGAAGATGCCTCGGCAGCGTGCCGGCCAATTCATACAGGCCATTTAGTTCGTCACGCAGGACTTCGCCACGATTCGTTTCAAGCACCCAGTTTTCGGCCTCGCTTAAGTGCTCGATCCGCTCCAGAGTCCGTTGAATACTTGTGACGGTATCCCACTCCTCGCGATTGTTGCTAATCCCGGTAGTGCTCGGTTCGATCTGTTCTAGTTGCTCGCGATACTTTTTCAACGCTTGATTCACGATGGCGAGGTTGTAGCCAAAATCGATATGGACGAAAGCGTTGTGGACTCGCGTATTGCCAACGTCCTGGGCAGGATGGGACCGGCTGAACGTAAATCGCAGTTCGGCAACACTGCGGATGAGTTCGTCGGCGAGCGGCAATTCGGCAGCGCGATGACTGACCGTGCGCACTAGCCCACGGTATGAATTCACTCCCAGCAGACCACTGATTGATAATACACAAACAATGAGAAACAGCAGCGACACGCCGATGAGCAGTTTGTATCGAATTGAGCATCTTGCAAACATCAGCGACCTCCATGTCGCACTCAGGAATGCATGACTTCATTAAAATCGACCGTGACAAAAATCTGTGGCAGTCGCTGAGCGATTCTAACTGGTCGTGATCACGTCTTCATTCGGAATGCGTCCTTTGCGATGTCGTGATAAGACAAGAATCCAACCAGAAGCCCCCCGGTTGATTTGCGGCGACTCGCTCGAAGCGGCGGATTATTCACGAGCCCATTGGATTTCACAATAGCATTTCCGCAGGCTTCAGCAGCGC
>CAUJKL010000806.1 GCA_963204995.1 Planctomycetota bacterium
GAACATCCGCAACGAGATGATGCAGACGATGATCGATTGCGGGCTCGATGTTGAATGTCAGCATCACGAAGTCGGAACCGCTGGCCAATCGGAAATCGACCTGCGTTTCAACGAGCTCGTGAAGATGGCCGATGACATGGCGTTGTACAAGTACATCGTCAAGAACGTCGCGGCTCGGCACAACAAGACGGCGACGTTCATGCCCAAGCCGATCTTCGGCGACAACGGCAGCGGCATGCACACGCACATGTCGTTCTGGAAAGATGACGAGCCGCTGTTCGCTGGCAGCGGGTATGCCGGGCTCAGCGATATGGCGCTGCATGCCATTGGCGGATTGCTGCGGCACGCGCCCGCGCTGCTCGCCATTACGAATCCCACCACGAACAGCTACAAACGACTGGTTCCCGGTTACGAAGCGCCGGTCAATCTGGCCTACTCACAGCGTAACCGTTCGGCAGCCTGCCGCATTCCAATGGCCAGCCCCAGCCCCAAGGCCAAGCGAGTCGAGTTCCGCTGTCCGGATCCCAGTTGCAATCCCTATCTCGCTTTTGCGGCCATGACGATGGCCGCCATCGATGGCATTCAGAACAAGATCAGCCCCGGCGATCCGCTCGACAAGAACATCTACGATCTCGAACCGGAAGAAGCGTCGAACGTAGCCCAGGCTCCCGGTTCGCTTGACGACGCGCTGAATGCTCTGGCCGACGATCACGAATTCCTGCTTCGCGGCGACGTCTGCACTCGCGATGTGATTTCAACGTGGATCGCTTACAAGCGAAAGCAGGAAGTTGACGCAATCCGAGTGCGGCCCCATCCGTACGAGTTCTGTTTGTATTACGATGTCTAACGTGTTCGCGTGATACAGGCACAGGATTGCGGATGATCGAATCGAGTCTGTTGTTCTTTGATGAACTTCGTCGAACGTTCCGCGTTGTCGACGCAGTGGACATCTTGCTCGTGTCGGTGTTCTTGTATGGCAGCCTGTTATGGTTCCAGCGAACTGCCTCGCGAGGGGTGCTGAGCGGCGTTACGGCGCTGGCCGCTGTCTACTTCATCGCTCGCGGGCTGGATATGTACCTGACCGCGTTGGCGTTCCATACGACGTTTGCGGTGTTGCTCTTTATTCTGGTCGTTGTCTTTCAAGAGGATCTGCGCCGCCTGTTCGAGCACGTCGCGGCGCTGCGAACTGTCCGGTTTCGGCAGAATTCAGACGTCTTCAGTGATCTGGACGAATTGGTTGAACTGCTGTTTCACATGGCACACACCAGGACCGGTGCGTTGATCGTGCTAAAGGGCAGGGAACCACTCGCCCGCCATCTGCATGGAGGCGTGGCACTGGGAGGTCGCCTTAGCAAGCCGCTGTTGTACAGCATCTTCGACTCGCATACGCCCGGCCACGACGGCGCAGTCATCCTCGAACACGACCGGATCGAACAGTTTGCTGCTCACTTGCCCATCTCGAAGAATTCCCAAGAGATCGCGGGACGTGGCACGCGACACAGTGCCGCACTCGGGCTGTCGGAATGCTCCGATTCGTTGACGGTCGTCGTCTCGGAAGAGCGCGGAGTCGTCAGCGTTGCTGAAGCAGGCGAGTTGACGGAGATGGCGACAGCGACCGATCTAAAGCAACGCTTAGTAGCGTTCTTCGCGGCAAAGTTCCCCAACGTGACGCAACCGTTTTGGAAGCGTTTCCTGATTCAGCATGGTCAGTTGAAGATCTTGGCCTTGTCGATTGCGGTTGTGGCTTGGTTCGTTCTCGCCTACGACCCGCACACCCTGCAGCGGACTTTCGTCGTCCCGACCGAATACCGCAATCTACCTCGTGATTTGCTGCTCGACGAAACCGCCCCGAACGAAGCTCGCGTGACACTCTCGGGGTCCGAACGCAACTTTCGCTTTCTAGAGCCCGGCAGCCTAAAAGTCACGCTGGACCTTGCCGGCGCACACGCGGGCTATCAAGAGTTTCCCATCACAGACCGCAACATTCGGCTGCCGCTCAACCTGATGCCGTATCGTATCGAACCGCGAATCATCCGACTTTACCTTCGCGAGCGATCCTCCGACGCGACTGCCAATCCCGCCGTAAAATGAAGAACGCACAATAACAACACTCGGGGGGAGCGTTGCTACATGACATTTAGCCAGAGCGTAGGAGGTAGAAAGCTCCTCCGGCCCGAAGGCTCGAAACAGCCACTGCCGGGTGCCGTAAGGCCCCGGTCGACGACGTGCGAAGATTTAACCGAAGTAGCAACACTCTCACCACCGGTCACTGCCTCGCGGACGCCGAACGTCTATACTGAAAGCACCTCCAATGAAGAAAGGGATTCGCAATATGTCATCCACCATTCACCCATTCGATCAAGATATCGACGACAACACGGAGTGGGACTCGCCCATGTTCCGGCTGGCTCAACAGCAGTTCTTAAAAGCCGCCGAGATCATGTCGCTCGACGAAAACGTTCGCGACCGACTGCTGTTCCCCCAGCGATCGCTAACCGTCAGCTTTCCGTGCCGACGCGATGAATACGCGGAAGTCGAGACGGTCTTCGGCTATCGTGTGCAGCATGTACTAACGATGGGACCAACCAAGGGCGGTATCCGCTATCACCAAGACGTCAACCTGGGCGAAGTATCGGCACTCGCGATGTGGATGACTTGGAAGTGCGCATTGATGGAGTTGCCGTTCGGCGGTGCGAAGGGCGGCGTGAGAATCGATCCCACGAAACTATCCCGCTCGGAACTACAGCGGCTCACGCGGCGCTATACGATGGAGATTACGGATATCATCGGGCCCGATCGCGACATACCCGCACCCGACATGGGAACTAACGAGCAGGTGATGGCCTGGATCATGGACACCTACAGCCAGCAAGTCGGTTACGCGGTTCCTGAGATCGTCACGGGAAAGCCCGTCGTCCTGGGCGGTTCCCTCGGCCGAACGGAGGCCACCGGGCGCGGACTTGTGTATCTGATCTGCGAAGCCGCGAACCACATGGGAATGGATCTGAAGAAATCGACTGCCGTCGTGCAAGGTTTTGGCAATGTAGGCAGCAACACGATTCGTTTTCTGGCCGAAAGCGGCGTCAAAATCATCGGCGTCAGCGACGTCTCGACTGGTCTGCACAACCCGAATGGTCTGGAAGTGAATTCGCTACTGGAACACATCGACCAGCATGGAATTCTAAAAGGCTATGCGGGCGCAAGCGAAATCTCCAACAGCGAGTTGCTGGAATTGAAGTGCGACATCCTCGCGCCCTGTGCTCTACAGAATCAGATCACATCGAAGAACGCGAGTAAGCTGAACTGCCGCATGTTGGCCGAAGGTGCCAACGGCCCGACGACACTGGAGGCAGATCAGATCTTGATCGACAAGGAAGTGTTTATCGTGCCTGATATCCTCGGGAATGCGGGCGGCGTCACCGTCTCCTATTTCGAATGGGTGCAAGACACACAGAATTTCACCTGGTCGCTGGAAGAGATCAACGATCGCCTTCACAAAATCATGGTCGGCGCATTCAATCGCACGGTGCTCCGCAGCCAACGCGATAAGCTCGACATGCGCACCGCCGCCATGATCGAAGGCATCCAGCGCGTTGCCAAGGCCAAACTGTTGCGTGGGTTGTTCCCGTAAGGACCGCCAGTCTGATGCCCGACCTGATCGCACAAGGAGCTTCGCCCGAGCAGCGTTGGCGACGGCCTGTTCCACTGGGACAGGCGATTGCGGTTGGACGGTCAGCCGGTCGCTGGTCGGTGCCTTGGGACGATCGCGTTTCGCGAACGCACGTCCGCTTGTCATTCGAAGCCGGACAGCTGTCGGTGACGCGTGTTCCCGAGTCGCTGAATCCGGTCTTCTATTTGGGGACGGCTCGCGACCAATTCGAATTGCGATGCGGCGAACATTTCGTGATCGGTAGTACGACGTTCTCGCTGGTGGAACAGCATCTTGGTGCCACGCTCGACGCACCGCCGCCGGTGACCGAAGAGACCATCTCGCACGAGTTCTTGCAGCAGCTGCGCTTTCGCGATGCGGATCGACGGATTGATGCTCTGTCGAAATTGCCGGAGATCTTCTCCGCTGCCGTGACCGAGGATGAGCAGTCGGCACAGTTAGTCGAAGTCCTGTTGGCGAGCATTCCGCAAGCCAACTTTGTGGGCATCGCTGAAGTCTCGACGTCCGGTGGCGAGATCACGACGAGGCCTTGGGAACGCCGCGATCTCCAACGCGGTGCGAATCTGCCGAGCGAGCGATTGATTCGGCAAGCTCTTGAGAGTCGGGCAAGTGTGGTTCACACTTGGAGACAGGACTCGTCCGATTCCGAAATGAGCTTTACTCAACACGACAGCTCCGATTGGGCGTTCTGTGTGCCGTTGACGGACGGAATTGAATGTTCGCGTGCTGTTTACGTTGCAGGTAACTTTTCCCACGTCGGGCCGAAACCTACGCCGAGTCTTCTCACGGAAGACGTCAAGTTTGTCGATCTCGCGGCACGGACGCTGGGCCACCTGCGCGGCTTGCGCCGCTTCGAGCGGGAGACGGCTAACTTGAGACAATTCATCTCACCGGTCGTCATGGAGACGCTGATCGATCAAGATCCCGAGCTGGCCCTTGCTCCGCGCGAAGCCGACGTGTCGGTGCTGTTTTGCGATTTACGCGGTTTCTCGCGGCGTACAGAACAAGAGGCGGATGACTTGCTGGGGCTCTTGCATCGGGTCAGCGACGCTCTGGGCGTCATGACACGGCAGATCCTCGCTCACGGCGGCGTCGTCGGAGATTTTCATGGCGATGCGGCCATGGGATTTTGGGGTTGGCCGTTCGCGCAAGAAGACACCGCAGCCAGAGTTTGTCAGGCAGCACTCGCGATTCGCCGCGAATTTGCAGACGCTGCGATCGCCGCAGGCCATCCGCTGTCGAATTTCCGGATGGGGATCGGTATCGCCTCGGGACGTGCGGTCGCTGGCAAGATTGGTACGATCGATCAGGTGAAGATTACGGTCTTTGGGCCCGTGGTGAATCTGGCGTCGCGATTAGAGTCGATGACCAAGACGCTCCGCGCGTCGATCCTGCTCGACGAGTCGACCGCCGCCTACATTCGCGAGCACGTCCCGACATCTCTCGCCCGGGTCCGGCGAATCGCCAATGTGCGACCTTACGGAATGGCGACCGCCGTGGAAGTTAGCGAGTTGCTGCCGCCGGTGACGGAGTTTCCCGAACTCTCGGACAGTGCAATCGCGGTGTACGAGCAAGCCCTGGATGCATTGTCGAAAGGTGATTGGGAGCGTTCTTTCTCGCTGTTGCATCAGGTTCCCGCGACCGACCGCGTCAAAGATTTTTTGACCGTCTTCATCGCCCAGAATAACCGCACCCCGCCCCAAGACTGGGATGGTACTGTTCCGCTGGGCCATGACAGCCAGCACGGTGATCGCGCTTAACCGGTTGACAACTCCGGCTGATTCACCGAAGCTCGCAACTTCCCCTTGTTAGTTTCCGCCCAGACAGAAAGTTAAGTAGCAATGGCCAAAGCGAAAGCAAGACACATTTTAGTCGACACTGAAATCAAGTGCGAAGAGCTCAAGCAGGAGATCGAAAGCGGTGCGGACTTCGGAGCCGTTGCAGCACAACACTCGCAATGCCCTTCCGGTCGGCAAGGTGGTGCCTTGGGCGAGTTCGGTCCGGGCCAAATGGTCCCCGAATTCGACAAGGTGGTCTTTAGCGGCGCACTGAACAAGGTCCACGGCCCCGTGAAGACTCAGTTCGGTTACCACTTGCTCGAGATCACCAGCCGCACCGATTAGCAGCTTCCGTTTACATGTCTTTGTGAGCGTGCATGTTCAGTTCTGATTTCGACTACCGCTCGTTCTTGGGACTGACGGGCGCCCTCGTCGTCACCCTACTCGAGTTAACGGCCCTGCTCACAGCCGTTCACGCGATCATGACATCGCGCACTTCGCAGGGAGCGATCGCTTGGGCCATCAGTCTCGTGACGCCGCCCTTGGCCTTCTTCGCACTCCCCGCGTATTGGATCTTCGGACGCAGCCGCTTCGAGGGTTACGTCAAAGCCAGGCGACAGGGCCAGACGCCCATGCATGGCGTCCTGCAGGATGTTGGTCGCTTTGCTCGCGATCAAGGACTCGTACGGACGGATGCCACAGGGGCGGATGCGGTGTTGGAACGCCTCGCGTGGATGCCGTTCACTCTCAAGAACCGAGTTCGGTTACTGATCAATGGAAAGGCGACATTCGACGCGATTTTGGCCGCCATCGACTCGGCCGAAGACTACATTCTCGTACAGTTCTTTATCGTCAAAGATGATAAGCTGGGGCAAGAACTGAAAAACCGCCTGCTGGCGAGACGGCGAGAAGGCATACGCGTCTATTTTATTTACGACGAGATGGGCAGCCACAAACTGTCGTCGGCTTACGTACGCGAGTTGCGAGATGCCGGCATTGAAATGCGCCCCTTCCACTCGAACCGTCGCAACCGTTTCCAACTCAACTTTCGCAACCATCGGAAGATTGTCGTCGTCGATGGCAAGATCGCCTTCGTCGGTGGTTCGAACGTCGGTGACGAGTATATGGGAAGGAGCAAGACGTTCGGCCCGTGGCGCGATACTCACGCCCAACTCGAAGGTCCGTCGGTGCATGCCGTACAGCTGTCTTTCCTCGAAGACTGGTACTGGGCGACCCATGAAGTCCCAGAATTGAACTGGATTCCCGTTGCCGCCGCTGACGGCGAGCAGGATGTTCTGGTCTTACCGACCGGGCCTGCCGATAGCCTCGAATCGTGCGGGCTGTTCTTCATCCAGATGATCAGCATGGCGACGAATCGTCTGTGGATTGCCAGTCCATACTTCGTGCCGGACATTCATGTCATCGCGGCGTTGCAACTGGCCGCGTTGCGAGGTGTTGATGTGCGAATCATGCTGCCCGAGAGGCCCGATCTGCTGCTCGTCTACCTCGCGTCGTTTTCCTACTTGCAGGAGTTGGAAGATGTTGGCGTCAAGATCTACCGCTACCAACCGGGCTTCCTGCATCAGAAGACTTTGGTAGTCGATAATCGCTGGGCCGCCGTGGGGACAGCGAATCTGGACAACCGTTCGTTTCGCTTGAACTTCGAGATTACCGTCCTCGTGGAAGATCGAGGCTTCGCCGCCGAGGCTGCCAAGATGTTCGAGGATGATTTCGCCGAGTGTCGCATCGCCGAAGCGGATGACTTGGAGCAACGTTCGCTCTGGTTCAAGGTCGGCGTCCGCATCGCGCGCCTCATGTCGCCGATCCTCTGAGTGCCAATAACAGGATCGGTTCCGAATGGCGTTACGGAACACCGAGACCGATATGTCCAACTTAGCTGAACTCCGCGAGTAAACGGGCGATCCGATTACTCAGTTGCTCCCTAAAGCCATCAGTCTCTCCTACCGGATCTTGATGGAATAGTGAAGCGGATACCTCGCTGTGTGAGACGAGATATGGCAATCGAGCAATGCGGCGATGTTGTATGGAAGCAAATCCATGTCGCGGATGAGTTTGGTCTTTGTGCGATGCTGAACGAGACATAGGACACAACACGAACTCGCTCACGGGCATGTCGTTCGTTCTGGTGGCGTATTCACGCCTTCGTTAACAACTGGACCCGTCCCCGTTTATGTCCGAGCCTTCGTCGTAATTAGACCTGGCTGTTTTATCCGTCCAATCCCCGGCGGGCAGAGGATGACCTACGTCACTGTCCCTCGTGTGCCACGGCTTGCTCGCAAGCAGTGAAGCGGCAGAGGACAGCACTACTTCTCCGAAGACCCCGAAACAGTGGCACACCCCGCATCGTTCAAAGCAGGACCACCCGGCCCTAACTCCTACACACGGGAAACGCTCCCATGCCCCCTAGCACGCTTTCAGTCCAGTTCTTTGCTCTGACAAAGCACTAGACTTTCCATGTGCTGTATGGTCAAATTTTTCTGGAAGCGCATGAAGGTTGGCAGGCACAATGTCTAGAGTCGAAAGTACTGCGTGGATGCGAGAAGCCTGACGAATACTGGTAGTCGGCGGCGCAAGGGAGACCTATCGTGAGCGGTAATGACTTGAGCAAGGGCCGACTTGGTGCCGTTCTTTGTACTTGCCAGAGTTGCGATACACGCTACGCTTTGGGTGTAAATTCCGTCGTCGTGACGATGGATGATGCACTCGGCCAGTTGTCGAAGATCGGAGGCTTCAATGTCGGACAACCGCCTACCGGCCTGCCAGACACAATTGGCTTGAAGTACGGTGAAGCATCTTGGCCCGACGGAATTCAACCTCCCGTCCCTTCTGAGCCGATTCCGTATGCCGTCCAGGAGGCGGAACGAACTAGTCAGGCTCGTAAATGGATTTGCGAGCAGTGCAAGCAGGAGCAAGATTACCCGTGGTGTATCGATAGAGCGCGAACCACAACTTCAAGGGCTGCTGGAAATGCGCAGCCTACCCTGCCACAATCGGCTCCGATACCAACGAAGATCCGTTTTTCATGCCCGAGCTGCAATAAGGCGTTCCGCGTGAACCAAGAGTGGGCAGGTAAACGCGCAAAGTGCTCTGGATGTGGGCAAGCAATCGCGATCCCCACGAACGATGTTGCCCCAGATGCTGATGCCATGAGAAACGCGGCGGGTAGGGGGGATCTGGGAGAGGTGCAGGAACAGTTGGCGCGTGGTGCCGATGTAAACTCGCAGGACCATAACGGAATGACCGCCCTGCACTTCGCCGCCGGAGAAAATCGTGCTGAGGTAGTACGGCTCCTGCTGAATCGCGGAGCCAAGCTAGAGACCAAGACGAATGGCGGTTTTACTGCGCTTGCGTGGGCTGTTAAATGGCAAGGCGGCGTTGAAGTCACGAAGACGTTGATCGAGCTGGGTGCCGATGTCAATGGTGGTGCTACACCGGGGAATACGCCGCTCGACCTTGCGATTATCCAGGGAAAGCAAGACCTGACGGAATTGCTTCGACAGCATGGTGCGAACACGCAAGGGCAAGATTTGATGCAAAGAATGGGGCTGTTGGCGACACAACCTGCACTGGGCGCGGCCGAACCATCAACACCACAGAGGATGGGTCTTTCTGCAGAACGAACCAACTATGTTGAGTCCGACAACCTTGGGACGCGTCAAGACAATATCCAAGCTGCAGATGCCTACTGGACGGCCCGGCAATTTCAAACCGCGAAGGAACCCTACATACTCTATTCTTTCCCAAGCGAGCAGAATGCGCGAGAGGCACTCCTAGAATTGCCGTGTATCCATGTCTCCAGGGACTCAAAGAAGCTGATTTCCACGGAAACGCTTACCTTCGGGTATTATACCTCCGGAAATGGCTCCTACGAAGCAATTGTAGCTGGCTGGGGGCTGAGTACTGACCTTTTTGAGAAGGCACGCGCGGCGTTTCGCCAGTTCGGAGGCAAGCCCTGTGGCGAAGGCGAACTCGCACCTGGCCCGGATTCAAAAGTTCGACACTCACCCCCGGCTGAAAGGTCGTTGTGGGGAGCAATGCTGGGGTCTTTCTCTGCGGGAAAGCGTAAAGCTGAATCGAATGTCCAGTTGGTGAAACAATATATACAGTTTAATGCAATCGGAATGCCCTGCAACTATCTGGTATTCAAGGCTCCGAACAAACAAGCCGCCATGACCTTCCTTCGGAGCAAACCAACACCGCAACCACTTTGCTATTTGATCGTGGAGACGCCGGACGGTAATTGGGGCCGCGACAAGGATGGGGTATACCAAGAGGCCGTATCGTCCAAGCGAAATAAGGCTTCTGTGGATCCTATTCGTGTCACGTGGGGTGTGTGTTTAACGGTTATGGTCATTGCGGTAATACTCGGAGTTTGGGCCGTAGTCGGTGATCGGGGTTCATCGGAAATTGGAACGGAACTGGCCGGCGGCACCTCCACGCAATCGCAGTCTGTAGAAACGCAACCTACCGCTAGCAACGGACTGGATAAATCAAGCGAGATGGTTGAGCAGGCGGCGGCTTTAGAACCGGCGATGCCGCCCGACCCGGTCACGTTGATACTGAATGATCTTCGTCGCGGCCAGTTGTCGAGACCTGCGATGCAAGACGCGCTGCAGAGGCTAACTCCCGAAGTGGTTGCCAGTTCCGTTCCGCAGTTTATCGATGCCCTTGCCGACGAAGATCCTGTCGTCGACCGATTCGTCTTCCTGGTGTTGGGTGCAACATCAGCAGACCTTTCCGGTGGACGTCAAGCCGTCGCCAAGCTGATCGAACCTGACTCTCGTGTCGTTGATTCACGATCAACCATCAACAACGTCCCATCTTCGCGAGCCCATTTGTTGCAACTTCTTCCCAGATTCGGGTTCTCTCCGGAAGAATGCCGCCACATCCTCCGACGACTGTTAGCAGATGGTGACGTCCGCGTACGGGATGCGGCCGCAAAGATGCTCGCTGAACTGTCGGCGGCTGAACGTGACCCAGGCGAAGATGCGGAAGCACTCTTGAGCGCGATTGGCAATTCCACAAGAGAGAGGTTTTATGATGCCGCGCTATACGAAGCATTGACAGCGATCGCTCCACGGGCGCAAACGCAATTGCTGTCCGCGTTAGCCAGCCAGAATCCCACCCTCCGCGAAGTAGCGCGCCAGGAACTGCTTCGACTTGGGGAATCGCAATTGCTCGACGTCTCGACAGCCGCAAACTTTGTTGACGATGACCGAACGTTCCCAACGGTCTATGCCGCCGCCGTTCGACTGCGTCCATTCCCCAGGGAAGGCATTCCATTGCTTCTGGCCTCCCTTACGAGGTCGGGAGACTCGCCACAGCCACGAGAGAAAATCGGGCGTGAAGTCAGCGCCGCCTTGAGTACGGTCGTGCCGGATGACCTTCGAGATTACCTGCCGCAATTCTCGGAGTTACTCGTATCGACCGATGCCAACACCCGCAGCGCGGCAATTGGTGCTTTGCAGATGTGTGGTGCTCGTGCAATTCCGATCTTGATGGAGCACAAACTGTCGATTCAAAAGGCATGTACGCTAGTCACCGCGGAGGATCAGGAGCACTTTCCACTCCTCATCAAAGCCCTCACTTCGGAAGGCGAGGACAATCTGACAACTGAGATGGCGAACTGCGCCAGCGGAGTGTTCCAGCGGCTCGGTTCTGAGAGTCCCTCCTTAGTGCCTCAGTTGGTCCGTTCGTTTGCCGGCAAGCCAATCGATTCGCGGGGTGCGAAGCGGGTATGTGCAGTTCTCCAGCAACTAGGTGACCCCGCCGTGCCGGCGCTGCTCGAAGCCGTAGGCGATGAGGATGAATCCATACGTTACTGGACCCTCGTCGCGCTTCGTTCTCCGAATCAAACGCGACGTCCAACATTTGACGCACTTGAAGAGACGCTGACCAGCCTGATCTTCGAGGATACGAGCGAACGAGTAACGGATGCCGCTTGGGAATTGTGGCTATCCATACCACATCCGAAAGTCGCGACGACGCCTAGTGGAAGCAAGTCGAAGACCCGGAATGTAGAGACCCGGGATTCCCGAGCGGTTAAGTCAATCTTATCGATCGCTCAGAAACACCTGAAGAGCAAAGACGACAAACGGCGGACGCGCGCAGAGGCGATATACCGTGAATTCAATGATTCACGTTTCTCTAAGTTTCTGCATCCGTGATTTACCTAGCGAAAGACACGTAACAGTTTAGTCCGTTTGCCCTGTGGGAGCGGCCAGATCGGACTTGAGTGAGTGATGGGTTTGGGATAATTGATAGGCATTCTCCCAGTCAGAATGGATGCCGATGCAATTCTGCTTTTATCTCACCCACGAACATCGCTGTCCCAACGTTATCCACTGCCTGCATCTCGGTGTGGCGGCACTGGGGATTTGGGTGGTAATTGCCAATACCAATGGCGGCACCATCGATCGGCTTCTTCAAGCTGTCGACATTGAACGAAAACGCAATACCAAAATCGTCGAAGAGAATCTGCGGCTCCAAGAAGATCTCGAACAAGCCAAGCTGGAACTAAGGAGTAAAAACGGGAGGAGTCAAAACGGGACAGGCCTAATTATCAAGAACCTGCCTTCTCTTTTTTGGAACGACCACGACGGCATGACGTAGATTCGAGTCCGAATTGGTTCGCCTTACGCCGCATCCACCTGTCGTTGCCCTAGGGTTGACAACGCAACACGCTTCTTTGGATCGCGTTGACTTCCGCTTGGGTCTGAGGCTTGTTCACGATGTCGGTCCACCTGTGAAGCCGAGAAAGCGGCCAAGCGCCGAGTACCGACCGCGCTTGGTGCGTGCGATTGACGCGATGGCATAGACTCGACCATAGTCGCCGTCCCGTTCGGGCCACAGTACAAAATGCCAGTGGTTCGGCATTAGGCAATAACCACAGACCCGCATGGGTCGGGTTTCCAACGTCCGCTCGATGATCCCTTACACTTGTCCCGTTTTATCTGCTTCCCGCAGTTGCCCTTCTGGCGTCCGGCGTTTGATGAGTTGCCGGCTCAACTAGCATCGCAATTGACGAGTGGATTCACCGACGTGCCTTTTGAGTTAGAATGGAGTCACCCATCAAAGACTAATTCCTATCTGTCGAAAGATTGGAGACCACGACGTGGCAACGAAAGCTGACGAGGCGCGAAAACTTGCGGAAGTTCATTACAATATCGAGTCAGGGATCACCGAGATCTATCGAGTCACGGGGTCGCCGGTAGATGAAGCACGGCCCGACGAACCGATCATTTTACTCGAGGTGAACGAGAACACTATTCCTTCAGGGATTATGCCACTGTCGTTTGGGCCATCGCCGTCTATCGGACTAGAACACTCTTCGATAATCATCGAGGTGACTCCCGGCGAATTCGAGAGCATAAAAGAAAATAAAATGCTCCTTCCCAACGAGTGGCGGCTCGGAGATCTTCTCGAACGGGCGACGAGTGTTGAAAGCTAATGGCGTCACCGGTCGAATGGGCAAAGGCGTTTGCGCGTCAGGCACGAGCTGATTTCGCGACTTGGCAAGCACTTCAAAGCGTGAGCGTTGTGCCACCTTGCCACGAGTTGCTATTCCTACAAATGGCGTGCGAGAAGCTCACGAAAGCCCATCTATTCCATAAGGGATCTGATTCGCCGAAAATCCTGACGAGTCACGCACATACAGCCAAGCATCTTCCCACCATCATTGGAAGATGCTTGGCTGACTTTGGCCAATCGCCGAAGGCGATTAGAAAAATCCAAAAGCACGTTAAACACATAGCCCAAGAGATCGAGCTATTGTCACCATCGGTGGACCGAAATGATCAACGCCGCGACAACTGTGAGTACCCCTGGGAGGCGCACGATGGCTCGGTCTATAGCCCGCTGGACTGGACCTTTCAACCTGTACACTTACTGACGCAACCCGCTGGAAGAACATTTCTTAAGATCGTGAAACATGCAATCGACCAACTCGCTTGATGGTCGTGCTCTCATCAGTTCTGCATCCTGGCCGCAGCCAGTGTGTTCCACAGCAGCATCGCGATCGTCAAGGGCCCGACGCCTCCGGGCACCGGTGTGATCGCACCGGCGACTTCGAGGGCCGCTTCGAAATCGACGTCTCCGACCAAACCACCGTCCGTACGATTGATACCGACGTCGATGACCGCCGCTCCCGGTTTGATCATGTCGGCAGTGATGAACTTGGGTTGACCGATCGCGGCGATCAGGATGTCGGCCTGCCGAGTGATCTCTGCCAAGTTAGCAGTGCGGCTATGACAGACGGTGACGGTCGCGTTGGCCGCTGACGGACCGAGGTTCGAGTTGCGTTGCACCAGCATGTTCGCCAGCGGCTTACCCACGATTTCGCTCCGCCCAACAACGACGGCGTGCTTGCCGCTGATCTCGATACCACAGCGATGCAGGATTTGCACCACGCCATGAGGCGTACAGGGCAAGAACCGCGGCCTGCCTTGAACGACCAGACCGACATTCTCGGGATGGAACGAATCGACATCTTTGAGCGGATGGACGGCGTCGAGGATCTTGGTTTCGGCAATGTGCGATGGCAGAGGCAACTGGACGAGAATCCCGTTTACAGTCGTATCGCTGTTCAATCGTTGGATCAGCGCGAGCAAATCGGCCTCGGTCGTGTCTGTTGCAAGACGGTGCAGCTGGCTCGTGATGCCGACACGCTCGCAAGCTCGCTCCTTGTTCCTGACATAAACCTGGCTCGCGGGATCGTCCCCTACCAAAACGGCGGCCAGACAGGGTGTCACGCCACTTTTGTCAACAAACCCAGCGACTTCCACCTTGATTTCGGCTTGGATCTGCGTCGCAATTCCTTTTCCATCAAGTAGCCGTGCCGCCACAAGTTCCATCCTTTCGGGAAGTAACGATTCATGTTTGAACGGGCGGGCATTCTAGACCACTTCCGCTATATTGGGCAGTTGGCCCTTGCCGATCAGGGAAGTTATACTGACTTGACGATCCAGGTAAGATGCGTGCCAACGTCGTAAATCATAACAGTATCACGGTTTGCGTCGGCACACGACTCGTAGATTGCAACTCAAAAGGATACGGTTCGGATGGCGAACGATCGATTTCAAGAATTACTCCGACAAATGCCTTCGATCGCGAATGCCGTCAACGGCTTCGAATCCGAGTCGATTCAGCAGATGGCCTACAAGGAATTATTGGCAGCTCTCAGTTCGACCATGGATTCATCCAGCAGTGAGCTTCCCGCTGTAACTTCTGCGAAACCAGCTGTCGAGAAGACGAAACCAACCGCAAAAGCAGGGCTCAGCACCGCCGATATCTTAGCCATGGCGCGGGGTAAAACTCCCCAACCGGACTCCAACGGTCAAAAAGCAAAGGCCGAACGGATCTCAAGTCCGAAAGCTGCTCCGATTGGCGAAGTGCCGCTCGGAGATCCCAACAAGCCCAGCGAAGTGGAGCAAATCAAGGAGGCGAGTCATCAACTTCTGGGCGAGATTCCGGAAGAGCTGGTTGATGGCAATGACTTCTTTGGCAAAGGCAGCATCCAACTCCTGAAGCATCACGGTACGTACCAGCAAGATAATCGCGATGCACGGACGCGGGGCGACGGATCGAAGTCGAAGCGAGACTATATGTTCATGGTCCGCTCGAAGATTCCGGGTGGAAAGCTCACGAGCGATCAGATGCTGGCTCAACTCGACCTCGCCGACGATGTGGGCAACGCGACCCTGCGTGTTACCAGTCGCCAAGGATTACAACTGCACGGCGTCGTCAAGAGCGACTTGAAGAGGACGATCGAACAGATCAACCGCATTCAAATGAGCACTCTAGGCGCATGCGGCGATGTGAACCGTAACGTGATGTGTTGCCCTGCTCCTCATCGCAACGATGCCATCCACGACCAGATGCAAGCGTTGGCGGACCAGCTCGCCGCCCACTTTGCTCCCCGCACGTCGGCCTACCACGAACTGTGGCTCCGCGATCTGGCGACGGGCGAAGACGAATTGGTGGGTGGTGGCAAGGAAGGTCACGAGATCGAACCGATCTACGGGAAGCATTACCTGCCGCGTAAGTTCAAGATAGCGGTCGGTTTGCCGGAAGATAACTGCGTCGACTTATACACGCATGATTTAGCATTGATGGCGATCTGCAAGGACGGCAAGATTTCCGGGTACAACATGTTGGTGGGTGGCGGCCAAGGTGTGATTCCGAGCGCCGCGAAGACGTTCCCGGCCTTGGGCAAGAAGCTCGCCTTCGTCGCGCCCGACCGGGCGGTGGATCTGGCGACGGCGGTCGTGAAGGTTCAACGCGACTTCGGCAATCGTACCGATCGCAAGGTCGCTCGACTCAAGTACCTGATCCACAGCTGGGGTTTGGATCGATTCCAAGCTAAGGTCGAAGAATACTACGGGCACAAGTTGCACGAGCCCGATCCGATCGACGTCTCGGGCTTCGATGACCACATGGGTTGGCACGAGCAAGGCGACGGCAAGTGGTTCTACGGTCTGAGTGTCGAGAAC
Source organism: Planctomycetota bacterium (assembly GCA_963204995.1). GTDB lineage: Bacteria > Planctomycetota > Planctomycetia > Pirellulales > Pirellulaceae. The sequence continues at coordinate 15,960 of CAUJKL010000806.1, forward strand.
GGACGCATCAAGGACAACGACAAGTTGCAACTCAAGACGGCACTGCGCGCGATCTGCCGTCAGCTGAAACCAGGAATCCGCTTGACGGCTCATCAGGACATCCTGTTCACCGATGTTGCTGCTAATAACATAACGACACTGGAAAGCATTCTCCGCGAACATCAAGTCGCGCTCTCCGAGGACGTCTCGACGGTCAGGAAGTGGTCGATGGCGTGCGTCGCTTGGCCGACATGCGGCCTTTCGATCACGGAAGCCGAACGGGCTCTACCTGGTGTTATCGATCAGATGGAAGTCGAACTCGCCAAGCTCGGCCTGTCGAGCGAAGCGTTTACGGTTCGCATGACGGGCTGCCCGAACGGTTGCGCCCGACCTTACAACTCGGATATCGGTCTGATCGGAAAAGCGGCCGGGAAATATACCGTATCGGTCGGCGGTCGATTGCTGGGCAATCGTTTGAACTTCATCTACAAGGATTCGGTCCCAGAAGCCGAGGTTGTTTCCGAGCTTACTCCGCTGTTTGTCTACTTCAAGCAAGAACGCCACAAGGGCGAGTCGTTCGGCGATTTTTGCGCCCGCAAGGGCCAGGAAAATCTGCTGGCGTGGTCCGAGAGTTTTCAAGCGACCGTGTGAGGTAAACCTGACGGGGTCGTGATTCTGGTTCCTAGGCGGGAGCCTAGGAACGAGTGCTGATGCGAACTACGAACCTGAATCGGCGCCCTTCTTCAACTTGTCCTTGAATACCTTGCGGACTTTGTCGACCTTGGGCTTGGCCACTGCATTGCAATAGCCATCGTAGGGATTCATGGCAAAGTAGTTTTGGTGGTAATCTTCCGCCTTGTAATAGGTACTGGCTGCGGTGATCTCGGTCACGATCGGAGTATGAAACTCGCCCGACTCGTCGAGGGCCTTCTTGTACTTCGTGGCCAGCTCCTTCTGCTCAGGTGTGTGGTAGAAGATCGCCGAGCGGTATTGTGGTCCTCGATCGGCACCTTGTTGATTGAGCGTGGTGGGATCGTGTGTTTGCCAGAAGACTTCGAGCAGCTCATCGAAGCTGATCTTGGCTGGCTGATACGTGATGCGGCAGACTTCGGCGTGCCCTGTCGTCTTACTACAAACTTCTTCATACGTCGGATTCACGACGTGACCACCCATGTACCCTGACTCGACCGACACGACACCCTCCAGTTCGTTGAAGACCGCTTCAACACACCAGAAACAGCCGGCACCAAAAGTTGCGATCTCTGTGACGTCGGCGTTATTCTCGCTGGTCGCAGCCGCAGCCTGGACGATTTCGTCGGACGGTGTTTCAGTCATCGATTCGACCTCCGCAGTTGAAACTTGTTTCGACACATCACAGCCGATTGCGAAAACGCAACCGACTAGCAACAGTACAAAGTGAAAATGTTGGTTGAACATGGATTTCGCTCCTGAGGTTTAATACTCCGCCAAGATCGGGATCACCGCTTGTTGCAGGTCGCCCCCCGTGACATGGACGTTGCCTTCATGATCGACAAACACATCGATCTCACTTCGCACCCCAAACTCGGGCAGATAGATTCCCGGTTCAATCGAGAAACAGGTGCCGGGCAACACCAGCCGCTCGTCGCGCATTTCGAGGTTATCCATGTTGGCCCCGTTGCCATGCGTTTCTTGGCCGATGCTGTGACCAGTCCGGTGAATGAAGAATTCGCCATATCCGGCAGCTTCGATCACGTCGCGCGTTGCCTTGTCGACTTGCCAGCCTTGCAGCGGCTCGCCATTGGCGAAAGCCTCTTTCACGATGGCGATGCCCGCGTCGCGAGCCTGCGCGACGACCTGAAACACTTCCTCGTATCGCTGCGGTACTGACTTGCCGATGTAGCCCACTCGCGTCAAGTCGCTGTAGACGCTTCGCGGCCGATCCATCTTGGCCCACAAGTCGACCAGCACGAAGTCGCCTTCCCGCATTTCGGTATCGTTCTCGGCATCCGGCTCGAAGTGCGGGTCGCCGCTGTGCGAACCAACGCCGACGATCGGCGGATGATAAGTCGTCATGCCGTGTTCGGCGAAGTGCTGCATGATCTCCTGCTGGACCATGTATTCGGTGATGCGTTGACCAGCGCGGATGCGGTTGGCGATCAACGACCACACGCGAGCATAGGCGGCGTTGGTGTGCTCAGACGCTTTGAGGTGCATCTGCCACTGCTCGTCGTCCCAGACGGCTTCGAACTGTTGGACCAAGTTCCCCGACGAGACGACGTCGCAACCGAACTGCCGTACCAGTTCGACGGTGCCGGCATCCACGCGCGACACATAGGGATTGGCGTTGTTGGGAGAATATTCCATCGCGACGCGACTCACACCAGCGACGAGCCGCTCGACTCCGGCCTCCAACTCTTGCCACTTCAGATAGACGCTGGCCGAGCCTGGTAACCCGACCAAGGCTGCAGGTTCGATGCGATGGACAAGCTTCATGGGCTCGCCCCGGGCAGGAATGCAATAAAACCAGCGCCGCGATCCGACGTTGTCGTCACTCATCCCAAGTACGCGACGGGCGAGCGGATTCGTGCCGCGAAAGTCGTACAGCAACCAAGCGTCAATCTCGAACCGTCGCAACGATTCTTGGATGGCTTCGATGTTTAACATGGTTCTTTGCAATCGTGAGTTAAACGATCAGATTACACAGTCAGAATATTCCTTCGGCACGCTCGTGAGAACCTCGTGCCCGTCTTTCGTCACCAGGATATCGTCCTCGATCCGCACGCCAAACGCTCCAGGCAGATAAATCCCCGGTTCGACGGTGACCACCATTCCCACTTCGAGCGGACGTTTCTGGTTGATCGCGAGTCGCGGTTGCTCGTGAATCTGCAGCCCGAAGCCATGTCCGAGCGAGTGACCAAACCGCTTGCCAAATCCAGCGTCGGTGATCACCTTGCGTGCCGCCGCGTCAATATCTTCCATGATCGCACCGGGTCGAATGGCGTCGATTGCCTTCTGCTGAGCCTTCAATACGACATTGTAAACTCGCTCGAGCTTCGCCGGGGCTTTGCCTGTGACGATGATTCGCGTGAGGTCGCTCAAGTACAGCTTCGCCTTGGCTCCCCAGTCGACCAGCACCATGAAGTTCTCTTCGATCTTGACACCGCCCGGACGATAGTGCGGCAGCGCGCCGTTTGGTCCAACGCCAACGATCGGCCAGAAGGCAGTACATGCGCCGCCGAACAAGCGGACTTGTCGTTCGAGCTCGTCACAAACCTGTTTTTCTGTCTGCTCCGGTCGCAGGCCGGCTTTGACAACGGCGAACGCCCGCTCGGCAATCGCAATCGCCTCGCGAATCTCCGTCAACTCATCCTTATCTTTTATCTCACGCAACTGTTCGACCAAGCCGCTGGTCGTCACCAGCTCGACCTTGGGAAGCTTCTCGCCCAGCTTCTGTGAGAACTCGAGCGTTACATTAGCGGCTTCGATGGCAAGCGATCCGAGTTTCGCCTTTCCGACGACTTTGGCAACGCACTCCAGCATGGTCTTCTCGGGGCCGCGAATGTCCAAGTCGATATTCGGGCACTCCTTTTCCAGCTGAGTCGTATAACGTCGATCGCTAAAAATAAGCTGACCCTCACGAGTCAGCAGGAGATAACTCGAATCCCCCGTGAAGCCGGTCAAATACGTCACGTTGTCGTAGCTGGTCACGAGGATCGCTTCGGCATTTGCGTCGCGGACGAGTCGACGCAGTTTGTCGCGTCGCTGCTGATAGTTGGGCATGGAGAGTTCTTGGCAGAGGTAGATGATCGTGAGAGGCGTCAGTCGGCTCGAGCAAGCAGTGGTCGGTTCTGGTGGTCGACGAGGATCAGGCGCGGTTCGTGTTGCTTGATCTCGCTCTCCTCGTACTCGGCGTAGCTGGCGATGATCACCAAGTCGCCGGGCTTAACGAGATGGGCCGCCGCACCATTGATACAAATCTCGCCGGCACCTGGTGTGCCGAGAATGGCGTAAGTCGCCAGCCTCGCACCGTTGGTAATGTCGTAAATCTCAACCCGCTCGTAGACGGCGATATCGGCTGCCGCAAGCAGTTCCGGGTCGATCGTGACACTTCCCTCGTAGGCCAGGTTGGCGTCGGTCACCGTCGCACGGTGAATCTTGGATTTCAATAGCGTTCGTTTCATCGGGATCTTATTAACAAGGGAGAGACGAATGCGAGCCCCTTCCATAATCGGCCATTTGTCGCACTTGGACAAGGCGTCATCGCGGCCGTAACCATTTTGGTCGCGACGCAATCTGGAACCTCGGAAGTCAGATCAACAGGGTAAATCTAACGGCTTGGGACAATGTAACGGTCGATACTGGCAGCCGTTTCGTTACGGGGGCATGCCGAGCTCGGCGCGTAATGCGGAAGCACTCGCGGTCGTAACGTGATAGATTCGGAACGAGTACCCCGCCATGCCGACCGGCTGCCACCTGTCGTAGAAGTCGTATTGGCCGTCCTCACGAGTGAGGTGACCCACATCGACCGCGAACCAGCCCGGTTGAGGACCGTTGCGCTCGTCACTTCGCCTGTCTGGATCGTCCGTGTAGTAGGGCGGTTTCGGCGACGCTTCGATTCCGGCAGCCTCGGGTCGCACCAGCCGCAAGTACGAAGCGACTCGCAACGGTCTCGCTTCTGGATGTCGGTCGTACCACGCTTTCAAGAACAGCAAGTCTTGCCCCCAATCAATGTTGCTGGATGTCAGATGCCGATGCCCGTTCAGCGGGCCACTAACGGATTCGTTGAAGTACGACAAGGCGTGTGGGTAAATCCACAAGCTGCTGACGATCGACCAAGTCAACGCCAGCGAAGTCAGCATTCGCCAAATCCGAGAACGACCTCGCGCAAAAACGCTGCCGACGCTAAGGAACAGAAAGGGAAACGCGGGCAGCACGTAACGGAAGTGCTTGTTCAATCCCGTCTGCGAACTGGCCAGCAGAACGACCGCGATCATCGGCAGAGCCCACGGCAAGGCGCTGCGAATCGAGGTGTTTCGTGAAACACTCGCGACCAGTGCCATGACGATCAAACACCATGTTCCTAGTGGAATCTTGATCGCAGCGGCGTACAGGTAATAGTACCACCAGCCCTCGTCGCGCCACTGTCCGCGCAAGTACGACCAACGCGGGCGGTCAAAGTCCCACTTCTGAAGGTCGATTCCCTGAACGAAATCTTCCGGAAGCGGCACCGGAAACGCACCGAGCGAGGTTCCCGCAAACCGATTGCCGCTCCAATCCGTCGCTTCCTCGGACACAACTCGGCCCGATAACGACTTACTGACAAATTCATAATCGCCGAGTCGCTTGCATGTCCCATCGAAGCCATACGTCGCGTTCAACACCAGAACGGCAAGCGCAAAACTGACGCAGAGTAAGACACACTCGCGCAACCACACTCGCCAATTCACTTGTGCTTCAAGTACTCGACTGAGAGCCCAGATCAACGGCACCAGTCCGAACAGAATGATCCAACTTGCTTTGATCGCTAACGAGAATCCAATGCAACATCCCAGTACGTAGGTCAGCGACCAACTTGGATCGCGCAACCAATGCCGCAGCACATAGAAGGTTGTCACGCCCAACGCAGCAGCTGCCGCATCGCCCGTCATCATCTGTCCGTGGGCGAGCATGTTGGGCGAGAAACACCACCACGCCAGTACCGCCAGTCCTGCACTCGCACCGTGCAATTCATAAGCCCATCGATAACAAATCCATCCACCGAGCAGACTGAACGGAATGCACATCCAGCGTGCGACCGCCAGACAGTTGAATGCGTAGGTCCCATTGGCATCGACGAAGTCTTGCCCGATCGTCCACTCAGCGCGCTGTCGTGGGTCGCTCAATATCGTAACCTCCGGCATGTTCGGCTGCATGGCCAGCACGGGGAGCGTCGCCCACATCCGCAACAACGGCGGATTCACCCGAAACGTATCGAAGCTGCCATATTTCCAATGAACCAGACCGGATGGCAACAGCCCCACCTCCGTCCAAGCAAAGCTGTGTCGCGATGCACCCCATGCCAGCAGTCCGGCGTGAATGAGTAGCGTCGCCACGATCAGTTTGCCCCGGAGTCGATGCATAATCACTCGCCAGTTCGCAACTCGTACGACAGCTCTCCGAAGCCGTCGAACAACCCATTAGGAGCATCGACGGCTTCGGAGAGCCGTCGCACAAATCCCTCGCACGACAATCCCAGTAAGCTCATCCCCTACGACTCCTAATCCCAGTTGACCGGGGGGGGGGGGCGTAGCATAACATACACTCGGGCAGATAAGGGACAAGCGGACTAACGAGTTTCATTGAGGGTAGATTCGTGGCAGACAAGATTGGCAGGAATGGGAAGTGCATCGAACTTCTCTTCACGGTAGCGGTCTTATGGTTCCAACTCCCATGCACTGCCCAGGAGCAAACTCGCAAACCACTGCTACCCACCCGCACAGTCGAATGCCCTCACTGCGGTCGTGACGTCCCAACAACCGACAACCGTTGGCCAATTCTGCTGCTGGGCTTCGCCGGCCAAGGAGCCTTCGGTGCGCGATTCGTGATTCAATGGATTGCCTCGGAACGCGCGAAAACCAGCGTCATCCCCGAGCTGTTCTGGTGGTTCTCGATGACCGGCGGTGTGTTGTTGTTCTTTTACGGTTGGGCAATTCTCGCCTGGCCGATCGTGATCGGGCAAGGTCTCAATTGCTTGATCTATGGCAGGAACTTGTTCTTCGTGCGACGATCAGCAGTCGATCAAGAATCGAGGGCCACGTGACAGCGGCAGATGTTTGGATCGTAAACGCCGGATACAAAACCGGCGCGGCGCAAGTCGCCAGCCTGCTGGGCGACTACCAACTCGCCGCCGTTTCGGCGACGGAGCTTTCCTCTTTGAGCGATTGCGAAGCGCGGCCTGCGGTCTTGATCGCGGTGATCGATTCGTGGCGAAACGATGGCAAACGGCTCCTGGATGTTCTCACGCTTCATGCGAGTGAATTGCCGATTGTCGTCATCGATCAATCGTTCAACACGCCCCTTGCGCGGCAGCTCGCGGCACAAGGCATTCAAGACTACCTTGGCCCACGTGACTTGGACTCCGAGCGTCTGACGGTCTGTGTGAGCTTCGCCGTCGTTCGGCATGGCCACCAGTCGGTGCGAAAGCTGCGTCCGCTGCTCGCCGCCCGACCGGACTTGGACGTACACGCACTCCGACAGATCGTGAACGCCTTGCGTCCGAGCGAGCGTGCGGTCTTCGACCTGTTAATCACATGCTACTCGAACGCAGAACTGGGCGTCCGGCTCGGCAAGTCTCGGCAGACCATCATTAACCAGATTGGCGGCTTAAAGCAGCATTTTGACGTTAACTCGCGCGAAGAGTTGATCCTCATCAGCATCCTCTGCCTGCCGGAAGCGTAACCATTCCACCAATGTAGCCATCACGCTCCGCCGTGATGAGCCTCACGTTCGAGTTCCACAGCAACCCGACGACATTTTGCACTTCCGACCTCCCAGTTCGGTCCACATCACGATGGGGCGCGATGCCTCCAGAAGAAACTTTGCCGAGTAGTTACGGTAACTATTGCAACTTGAGAATGCGATCCTATCTTTACGGTTATCGCGGCACTAACAAGCGAGCAGACCTTGAAACTGATCATCCAAATCCCGTGCTACAACGAAGAGGCGACGCTGGCCCAGACGCTGGCCGATCTCCCAACGCACATCGCCGGGATCGACGAGCTTGAAACGCTGATCATCGACGACGGCAGCACCGACGCCACGCTGATGGTGGCTCGCGAAGCGGGCGTCGATCACATCGTCCGTCATCGCCGCAACCGAGGGCTCGCGGCGGCCTTTGCCACCGGCCTCGATGCGGCCCTGCAAGCCGGTGCGGATATCATCGTCAACACCGACGCCGACAATCAGTATCGCGGTGCTGACATCCAGCAATTGATCGCACCGATCCTGGCGGATCGCGCCGACCTGGTGATCGGTGACCGGCAAACTTGGATTTGTCCTCACTTTTCATTGTCCAAACGAACTTTGCAGCGCCTTGGGAGCCGATTGGTCAGTCGGCTCGCCGGCCAGCACATTCCCGATGCGGTCAGCGGCTTCCGCGCGATCTCGCGCGAGACGGCGATCAAGCTGCACGTCGTGACCTCGTTTAGTTACACGATTGAAACCGTCCTGCAGGCGTCGCAGAAGGGGCTGGCAATTGAAAGTGTCCCGATCACAACTAACGATGCGACAAGACCATCTCGGTTGTTCAAGAGCATTTCGCACTTCGTGTTCAAATCGACAGCCACAATCGTTCGCGTGTATGTGATGTACCACTCGCTGGCAATATTTATCTGGCTTAGCATCTTGTTGATGGTTGGGGGCGTGATTCCCATCTTTCGCTTTCTTTGGCTATTCGCCAATGGTGACGGCGACGGGCACACCCAATCGCTGGTAATCGGTGGCGTGCTGTTTCTTGCAGGATGGTTTGCAGTTGCCTTTGGTGTTATCGCCGAATTATTGTCCGGGAATTGGCGCCTATTAGGGATGGTATTGGAGCGAGCTAGACGTTCCCAGGGGCTACGATCCTCACTCTTGGATATCCATAGTTGCGATCAAGACGACACATGGGATAGGCGTGCGCCATGAATAGCGAAGCAGTTTCAACGCGGGGAATGAGTCGCTGCACGGTCGCGTTTTTGGTGGCCGTACTGCTGGTCCACGCTGGCATTCTTGCCTACTCGGCGACGCAGATGAGCGCCGTTACGGATGAACCTGCGCATCTTGTTGCGGGACTCAGTCATTGGAAGTTTTTTCGCTTTGATTTGTACCGAGTCAATCCACCTCTCGTTCGCATGATCGCCGCATTGCCAGTCCTTGCGTTGCCGCACGAAGTTGAGTGGCCGGCGCATGGTGCATCGCCTAGTGATCGGATTGAGTTTCCAATTGGTACATCATTCATGAAGGAGAATGGTGCTAGGTCTATGGACTTGCTGATATGGGCTCGCTGGGCATGTATTCCATTCAGTCTCTGTGGGGCTGTGTTTTGCTTCCTTTGGTCGCGAGAAATCTGGAATTGTGACACCTGCGGAGCAGTTTCTCTTTGTCTGTGGAGTTTTGATCCAAACGTGCTTGCACACGGCACCCTGATTACCCCAGACTGTGCCGCTGCAGCATTTGGGATCGGGGCTGCGTATTTCCATTGGCGATGGATGCGTAAGCTCACGTGGAAACGTGCCTTCGTTGCCGGCGTTCTATTGGGTATTGCTCTGCTAACTAAGTCGACTTGGATAACGCTTTTTGCGTTCTTGCCCGCCATCTATTTGGCGAGTACGATCGTGCGTCGAACTATCCGGCGGCCATTTTGCGACGGTCTCTCTGAGACTTCAGTCATACAGCTAAGTGCAATTCTGCTGATTGGCCTGTTTTGCCTCAATGTCGGTTATGGCTTCGCTGGCTCATTTCAAGCCCTAAAGGATTTTACGTTTGTCAGCCAAGTTTTAAGTGGTTCCGCCAGCGATCAGATTGACGGCAATCGCTTTCGAGGCACATGGGTGGGCACAATCCCAGTACCGCTGCCGAAAGACTATTTAATTGGAATCGATGTTCAGAAGCATGACTTCGAAGAACATATGGGGCGATCATATCTGCGAGGTACATGGCAAACAACGGGATGGTGGTATTACTATGTCTATGCGTTGGCGATCAAAACGCCAATCAGTTCGATACTATTGTTCGGAATGTCCTGTCTCTGGTTTTGCCGTTCTAGCAGGAACGATGTTACGATCGGGCCTCAAGGGACACCGGAGCACGTCTTTGCTGGTGTCTTATTACTTGGTTACGCAATTACGATTGTCGTCCTCGTGAGTAGTCAAGTTGGGTTTAATCGGCACGTGCGTTATGTGCTTCCAGCCCAGCCCTTTTTGTTCGTATTTAGCGGGCTATCTGGTCGCTGGCTGAAGCGTATCCCCGAACATTGTGAGTTCACGCGGAAAGTTGGACTGCTACCTCCGTTTCGATCGACCGTAGCGAGCGGCTTTGTTATTGGCTGTCTCTGCTGCACATGCATCTCGTCGGCAATGTCGCTTCCTCATCAGCTCGCTTACTTCAATGCAGCGGTTGGCGGTATGAATGATGGGCATCGACATCTTTTGCACAGCAACCTTGACTGGGGACAGAGCTTGTTGCAGTTGGACGCCGCGTTGGCAAGACCCGATCGTGTTGGGAAGGTCGCGATTGCGTATTCAGGGTCCTATAATCCAGAGTGGATCGGAGCACGCGTCAGAACGATTGATTGGTATCGTCGACCGACGCCCCTGAGCGGGTTTGACCGCGTCGCGATTAGCGCGAATATCTTGCAAGGGCAAGGACGCGCGTATCCGTGGTATCGTCGCCCGCTTCCCGCTGCGGCAGAGTTCGAGGAATTCTACCGAGGTCGAGAACCAATTGAGATCGTTGGCGGTAGCATTTTTATCTTCGATACCAAGCCATACATTGACTTTTGGCTATCGCACAAGGATGCCGAATCGACAGACGTGGATTCGCATGGTGATGCCGTTTCCGAGGATGAGCCAACAACGACTTCGCTAACTCTTGCCAGGATTATTGGCTCAAGGGAGCCCTCGATTTCGGAGTGCTTGCACATTCTTCTTTTGTATGGCTTCGGCGAAACAGGCATGAATTCGCCGAGGACGGGGGCGGAAGCGTTGGAGTTCCTTACCAACGAGCAAGCCGGTATGTCGGTGTTTGGGACATCCCCCCTCGTCGAGACACGCCATGGCATTCGGTTTAAGTTGTCCGAATCGGCTGCTGATAATCGAAGCAAGGTCGGGGAAGCGCACCGCGATCAATGCCTGGGTGTCTTTGCGTCGTTGAAGCTGCCTTTGACGACACCGGTGCGAACAAGTAAACGAGATTACACATTCCAGGACATGCTCAACGAATCGATTGCGAATTTCACGTACCATCAAAGCGAGCTGCCTTGGACGATGCAGGCGTATGTGCATTATGTGTCGCCCGCGAAGCAGTGGACGAATCGCTTCGGAGTAACGACGACCTTTTCAGATCTTACTAATGAAATTCTCGATCGTGGGCTGGCCGGCCAGAGCTGCGCTGGAACACACGTTTTGGATGCTGTTGCGAGTGTGGTTGCCGCCGATGATCACAGTCCGATCCTGGATCGTGCAACGCGAGCTAGGGCACGTTCATTCCTTGTTGACACAATGGAACACATTCGCGCGAGCCAGCAGGACGACGGATCTTGGACTCATCTGTTGTCAACGTCAGCGAGTACGGAAAATGAAAGCGATATTAGCCGCAAGCTTCTTGCTACCGGCCATATGGCCGAGTTCCTCCAGCATCACGCGACATCCGATACGGAACTTATCGATAACGCCAATGAATGGTTACGTCTTTTTCTGTCTTCGGACTACTCGGATACTTCGCAGTTTTCAGTTTGCCCCCTGACGCATGCTCTACGAGCAGTTCACTATAGGTTGGAACCAATTAATTAACTCAAAGGAGATGAACGATGAACAAGTTTTCACTGCTAATCAGATATGGCGTTGTAATTGTTATTGCAATCGCTGCAATCTCATTGCAACCTGTCGTGGGAAAGAGTGTTCCCGACAGCGTCGCTTACGAAGTTCGCGGAGGTTGTGTTGGCGCGACGGTAGATACCTGCACGGGCGAAGCCTGTGGAAACACTTCCTATGTTAAACCCTTGAGCAAGGGTTCGGAGCAGCCATGTGGTTCAACAATTGAGTGTGGCGGAACTGTTGAGTGTGCCGATCGTGCCAGCGGGACTGAAAGCTGTGGTGGTAGTCCGTAAGTAGGGCTCGGTACTGCATGCGTCAGGTGGGATTTTTAAGATGTTGTTTGATGAAGCACAAATGCCCTATGGGCTCGTTCTTAACGTGGCGTTGATTTGCAGCATGCCGCTCAATGCTTCAGCTCAGGATCGAAACACGAACGGACCGAGTAACCGGTGTGGGCCAAACGCGCTCCTCATGTTGCTACGGATGAATAATGTGCCGGTTACAAACGACCAGGTGTTTGCTATCGAATGTAACGGTGCGGGTGCAAGTATTGGCGACTTGCGCGACGTGGCGGCGGCGTTTGGTCTTCCGGTGGAGGTGCGAAAGTACGAGACGGACCAGTGGCGCTCAGTCCCTCTGCCAGCGTTAGTGCATGCTCCGTCGGGCGAGGATACGTTCCACTATCACGTTTGGTACGATCGCAGCTCCGATGCCGTTCTCGCACTGGATGGTACGACGGGCGAGCAGTTTCAAATCTTGGAGCAGCGGTTGCCGGACTTTTGGACGGGCTATGCCCTTGTGGACCCCACTCCGTCCCGACAGTACTGGCAGACCATGCTGGGGTTTGGCCAGCGATTCTCGGCTGGCATCCTGTCACTTAACATACTTTTCGTCATCGTACTCTTGAATTATTGTTTTCGTGAGTGGCAGCAGAGAATGGTCACTCGATGTCTCGCTGTTATACTTTTGTTCTCGTCATCTAGCACACTCGCGACCGATAATCAGCACGTACAAATTGCCGAGCAACCTCATGCAATTTCAGATCCGTGGCGTGATCCCGACCACGGTGGAGTGAACGCGCTCTATGTCTACTTTTCACTTCACGACCTTCGCAGCGATTACCGTGCGTTCCTGCAATCGTTACCACCTGGGAAACTTCCGTCAGAACTACCAGAGATGTTGCAGGCAGCAACCGCCTGTGGGCACCCTCTTGCGGCGCGACAGTTAACTGCTGACGACTTTACGGATATGCCTCTGCCTGCAATCGTTCATCTTGACGGGCTCGAATATGGGAAGGGCGCTTATATTGTCGTCACTCGACGGTTTCCAAGCGACTTGGAATATGTAAACGGCCCGACTGCATCAGTCGGTTATATGCGGTATGAGGACTTCTTTCGCCGCTGGTCCGGCGTTGTATTGGTGAAATCGGATGGGCCGTCGCGTTGGCTTCTGGCCCTGTCGTTTGTCTGTGGCAGCGTGGCGGCAGCAGCCTTTGGTCTTGTCTTTAGGCGGTTATGATTATGTGGATGTGGTCTAATAAACGATTCCCGTTGTTGGTGTTTCTACTCGGAATTGGTCAATTCACGTGCGCGCAAGAACAAACTTCCCCCGCCGCAGTTCTGCAGGATGTTGAGTCTGCGCTGACTGCGCAAGGCGAGGCGATCTCTGTCTGTAACGTTATTACGTCAAGCGAATATCGTTATCGAAGCGGGCCGGCGCGCACCCGAACAACTGCGGCAAAGGTGGACCTTCATATTAACAACGGTAGGTTTTATCAACTGCGTGAGTCGACGATAACGCGCAAAACCGGGGCAGTTAGTGTTCGCGAAAACGAGTACTCGTTTGACGGCAGAGTATTTTTCATCGGCCATCCAAGCAAGACAGGTGATTCGACTTTATTGACCGTCTTAGGCGAGAATCCGTCCGGTCGCGGAGTTGATGAACGACTGGTGAAGAACGAGTACTTACATGCTGCCGGATTCTTTGTTCCGGAGACACCTTTGCAATGGCGCGACGAACGTCCTGGTTCTCTCGTCGTTCGCAATATCAAGCTTGGTTTAGTAACGAAGGTATCCGTGAACGGGAACCTAGTGACGTTGGCCGTCGAGTCGCCCGACGAGCTAGTGCTGGAGAGTCGCAAGGTAGATTTGGCGGCGTTCGAGGCGGAACTGCGCTCGTTGGATTCTGACCCGAATTACATTGAGCAAGAGCTGACTGCGATCAAGTCGACCCAGAAGGCCGAACCAATAAAATATAGTGAATTTGTCCTGGACGCATCGATCGGTTACGCCTTGGCCCAGCACAAGGAAACAACGGCTGATGGACGTCTCAGGTTCTCCGTGACGGCTAGCGAGCATCAAAAGTACGCTCTTGCGGACACTAACACCGCAATTTGGCTGCCCAAAACGTGCGCCATTCAATCCTATTTCGTCCCCGACACATTTTCCCAGCACGCGGAGACTCCGTATGTTGTTGCTACTGCTCACCTCGATTCATTTTCATTTTCACCACGAGAGAATGAGTTTGCATTAGTTTACGAGACGGCAGGCACTCTCGTTGGTGATCGCAGTTCTGCCGAGGCTAAGAACGCTCCCGGCGGGCAGATCAACTTTACAGTGGATGCGGACGCTGACGCATTGAGGTTTGCGGCCGACAGTGCAAGATCATGGAGATCTTTGTTTATTGTTCTCAATATGCTGCTCTTCATGTTTTTGGGAATCGGCGTTTATTTTGTACTTCAGAAACGCAAGAACGCGACCTAGGGCAGGCGTTCACTTCGACGAATGGCGATGTCATGAACTTGCACACGAAATCGTTCGCCTACTTGCTTCTGCTGTGGCACGTCTCGCTTGCAAGTGACGCCGCAGAGCGGTTCGCCGCAGGCAGCTGGGAGAGCGTTGAACGGTATCACTGCGACATTGAGATTGAAATCCCGCAATTGGATGGCACGCCCGCTGAGGGCCGCAAGTACTTTCTACGGAAAAACATCGGAATGTCGGGCACGGGTAATTTCTATCATTATCTTGGGCATTACCACGAAGGCGATTCATGGAGACTTGAACCAAGGAACCAGGAAGTGATTATTACGGCGGGTTTGCGATTTCACCAATGGAAATTCAATCGGCAGTTCTCGTATCGCGAGATGAAGATCGGCGATCCGCTCCCCGGAACCTTAAGTGGCGATACCTTCTTCATGGTTTCGCCCTGCTGGACATTACGAGATTATGAGGTTCCTCGCGACCACCGAAGGGGCTCTGAGACCGTGTTCGTGCTGAGTGAAGCGATTAAGTCCCCCGACTACGTTGCGGCGGATGAATTGTCCGAGATTAACGGTTTTGTCTGTAGGCAGTACGCCGCGATAGACGGTTCCGATACGATATGGCTGGTTGCCGATCGCGAGCCGTGCTTAATGAGGAGAGAATTCCGGGAAGCCAAAACGGATGTCCTATTGCAACGTATCGATGTCCAGCGGATCAAAGAAGTTCAAGCCGGGTTATCGATGCCAATGGAGTACCAAAGTTTGGTTTTCGATCCCGTTCGGGGCGATTCCGTGTCGCCAATTCGACGAGCACATTTCCGCGTCTTGGATTTTAGTCTCGATGACGACGTGCCTGACGATATCTTTGTTGTTAGAATTCAGCCCGGAAGCATACAGACTACTGACGATGGATTTACGCAAGTTGCGGAAGGAGGTGAGGAGTTATTTTCTGAACTCGTCACTCACTTGCGCGACGTTGACCGAATTCGGCCCGCTGTTCCAAAGACACCTCGGCTCGCGCTCGCGGCGTGCTTCATTAGCGGGTTTCTTTTGGTTAGTACCGTCTCGTTCCACCGCAGGCGTTTGTTAAACAGTTGATTGGACGTGTGCCGCTATACGCTCCGAAACATTACGAAATGTGTTGACATGGTTTTCGCAAAACCACAACTCACTAGGCGAAGTGATCATGCACGATCCGGCTTCACGCTCATCGAACTTCTCGTCGTGATCGCCATCATCGGCATTTTGGTGGCGTTACTCTTGCCGGCGGTTCAAGCGGCACGCGAAACGGCAAGCCGGATGGAATGTGCAAATCATCTGAAGCAGATCGGCACGGCGATCTTGCTGCATGAAAACACGTACCGCCACTTGCCCACCGGCGGTTGGGGCAAGGAGTGGGCGGCATTGCCGGAGTTAGGGGTGGATGGGCGGCAGCCGGGCGGCTGGATTTTTAATGTGTTGCCGTTCATCGAGCAGCAAAGCGTCCACGATCTGGGTGGCATCAGTCCGGCGTCGCTGACCGCGAACGGCCAGCGCCTGCAAGCAGCTCTGTCGGTCATGCACTGCCCCAGCCGACGCGGCGCGGAACTGTTTGCGAATCAACGCACCTGGCAACCGCCCTCGTATCCGCTGGTCAACGAATTGGCGCGGAACGATTACGCCATGAACGGCGGCGATCGCGTCATGCTGTATGGTATCGGTCCCGCGTCACTTGCCGCCGCCAATACGTTCGCCTGGCCGGATATGTCGCTGGCCAACGGCGTTTGTTTTCAACGCAGCACCGTTCGGCTGGCGGAGGTCACCGACGGCACCAGCAACACGTATCTCGCCGGCGAAAAACACTTGCGGCGTGACCATTATTACAACGGGCAAGATCAAGGCGACAACGAATCGCTGTACAGCGGCGACGACCGCGACTTGATCCGCTTCACGGGGACGTCGAGTATCCCAACATTAAAACCGCTGTCCGATGCCTTCGTTGCGGGGCAAGAGGGTTTGGTGTTTGGCAGCGCCCACGGTGCGGGTTTTCAAGTGGCGTTGTGCGATGGCAGCGTGCGTTTGATCGTGTATCAAGTCGACCATGACGTGCATGGCCGACTGGGGAATCGCCACGACGGCCAACCGGTGGAGTTGCCATGATGCTGCAAGTAGGCCGGAACAAGTCTGCGCAGTTCCGGCATCCGCCATACGCCGCACCGCTGCCGGATATGCCGCTGCCGGAGAGACCGCTGCCGGAACTGCGCAAAGCCTTGTTCCGGCCTACAGCCACCTTGTCAGTCGCGTGTGTGCTGGCCGTCATCATGCTGGTTGGATGTGGCGGAGGCGGGCCAAGAGAAGTGTTTCCCGATGTCCATTGCCGCTCGCCCAACGGCAAACGGCCGACGAAAATCATTCCACGCTGGAAGTTTGATCGGATTCACGAGCTGATTCTCGCTCACGTTCCCGCGACGGAAGAAGGCATGGACTTCAAAGAGTTGAAAGCCAAGGTGGAAAGCGATATCGCCGACGACGAGCAGAAGCGGCTCGGCAAAATCTCGTGGCTGACCGAGACGGTTACACTCGAGTTGGAAACTCGCGGCGACTTAACCCGAGTTCCCGACAACAACACACCTCTTCCGAAACGGATCAGACGCAATGGATCGTGAGCCTCAACATCCTGATTCAGACGACGACATTCCTGTCGCCGAAGTGTCAAGCTGGCTAGAGTTCGGAGGCTGGACGACGCTGGCGCTGATTCCGATGTTGTATTTGGTAAATGGCCCGGCCGTCTCGCAGGACCAGCTCGTGGTTCGTTGCGGGTTGATTGCTCTCGCGATCATCCTCGGTCCTGGATTCACCGTTGCTCGCAAAGTCCGAACCACACGCACAGGCAATCGTTAGCGGCGTTACCCGCCGATGCTGGCAACCACGATTGCCAACCCAATGATGCCGAAACAGACCACAAAGCAAACAATCACGCCGATGAAGTCCGTTTTTGTAGGGCGCTGGAATTCGAGGCTTGAACCCGGAAAAAGCTTGCGAGCTTCGAGTGCTTCGACGTTTGCTAGCGCGTCCTCCAGGTTCTTGCGATCTTGCTCGTGGTCCGGCACCACCGGCGTCTTCATCTTGGAATAGTAGCGGTCGAGACCCGCCTTGCTGTTGCGAGGAGTGATCAAGCTGAACAGGATCATGACCACAAATGGCATGATAATTTTAGGGGGCAGCGACAAGGTGTCGAGTGTGGCGTCCGTCATGGGACTCCAGTTAACTCCCACCCACCGATACAACAAATAATCCACTTGAAAGTTGCCGTATCCACGCAGCTTGACGCTCTCGTCGTAGGCCAGAATCTGCTGCGTCGTCTTCTCGTTGATCTTCGTCGGCTCACCGACCTTTTGCGGCTTCACATCGGCGAGCACATTACCGTCCGCGTCGATCGGTTTGACACCACCGGGCCAGTAGACACTTTTGCCGCCACTGGTTGTTGGTTCGAAAAACTTGTCGCCTTTGGCAAGTGGTTGTGGTTTCTCGCCAAGCCTGGCAATCGACTCTCGGGATCGGGTCAGTCGTAACGTCGCGATTTGCAACGGGAGAACGAATTCTTCTTCTGCCTCAGTCTCGGGTGCCGACTCGCGAAGTCTCGCGACGGCATCACGGTAGGCCCGCTCGGCGGAAGCAAAATCCGGCTCGATCAACGCACTCATCTTCTCCCACTCGGCAATCTGTGCCTCTCGGCGACGTACATCACTCGGTGCTGCCTCCCGCTCCGTTGTCGTCTGCACAATTTGATTCGTCACAAGATAGTTCTTGTTGTCTTGCAATTCCGGCATCAACTTGGGCGCTAGGAACGGAATGCCAAAGAAGACAGCGACATTGAACACGACGGTCGCCCAAGCCGCTCCCGTCGTCGCTCGCCGCCAGTACAAGCCTACCCAAAACGGAGCCGCGAAGAGAACATTGAACACCCACGTCAATTGCAGTTGAGTAAACACATCCATGTAAAACAGCGAGACGACAACCGCTCCGCCGACAACGATCACTCCGGTAATTCGCCCGATGCGAATGTATTCGGCTTCGGTTGCAGTTTGATTCAGGTAGGGAGCGTAGATATTACGCACCATCAGTGCCGAGCCGACGATCATATACGCATCGACACTGCTCATCAGCGCGGCGAGCAAGCACGCCAACATCAGACCTGTCAGCCCTGGCCCCAGCAGATTCCGCGACGCGACGCCCCAAGTCTTGTCCGGGTCGAGTACCAACTCGGGATCGTTCGCGTACAGAGCCAACGCGATCAGCGCAGTCAATACCCAGCCGACCGTACAGAATCGCTTCAGGAAATTGCCGACAACCAATCCGATCCGAGCGTCTGTCTCCGTCTTCGCCGAACCTCCGCCTGTGGCAATGAAATGCGGCTGGACCACGACGCCAATCAAATTGATGATCACAATCGCGACGATGCGATGCAGCGGGAACTCGCTGGTGCTGGTCGAACCAATCACATGAAAATGCTCTTTCGGCAATTGCTCGTGCATATATCGAAAGCCGTCCATCAGGCCATCCGTTTGCGGATCGCCGAACTGAGCGACGAGTGCATTCAATCCGTAGGGGATCAAAATGATCGACAACAGAATGATGCACAGACCTTGGATCAGGTCCGTCAGATAGGCTGCTCGCAAACCGCCCATGATGCCGTAGACCACCACGATCACACCGATGATCGGGACCAATACGTATTCGATTCCGATCGCTTGCCCACCGAGCATCACGGTATCAGCTTCGATCAAAGGTGCCGCAACTTTGCCAATCGCCGAAAACAACATCGAGCCATAGACCATGTAAAACGACAGACCGAAGACGCAATACGCCGCGCCCAATGCTCGCGACTCGTAGCGTTCGACGAACCAATCGCCCAGCGTCAGATGTCGCATGCGTCGATACCACACACCGGCGATCCAGTAGAACGGCGTCACGAACAGCCAGTACATCACGCTCCACATGCCGCTCATGCCGCTGGTATAGGTCGTGCGTCCTGTATTCACCGGATCGCTCGATCCCGTCCCCGCACCAAACGCGGCGAATGTTTGCAGCAGCTTGCCGAACGACCGCCCACCCATGAAGAAGTCCTCTTGCTCCTTCACCATCCGCGAGGCATAAATCCCGATGCCGATCATGACAGCGAAATATCCGGCTAGAACGAGATAATCGAGAAGTACCATGTTGGAGTCCTTGCAGGCGAGTCGGTGCTGTGAGCCGAACGCGTTAGCGTCGGGCACGTGCGCGGTGAGACCCGAGGTGACGAGTCAAAAGGTGTGAGCCCTATTGTAGATGGGTGAGTTCGTATCGCAACCAAGTCACGCCGTTCGATTCCGCCGCGCTCGCAACTTCGCAGGACTTCCTTCACCGAATGGGCTGTGAAGCGAAGGGATAGGCTTGTGAATCACAGACCGCAACGGGCCTGTCGGTGCAACCGCAGGCAGATGTTGCCACCACGCTGCATGGGCCGAGATCGCCCGGTCCGCGAGTCGGTGAGCCAACATTGCGAGCAAGATCACATCGGATGCACAATAACGAATCAGCAACTCGCGGGCACGTTGATCGCGATCGAGCGTCCAACGATTCCAGAGATGAATCGCCAGCTCACCGTCGGCGTCTTGCAGGTCCACGGGACGAGTGAATCCGAGTCGCGCTGTGATGCTCTTCAGGCTTCCCTTGAAACCTTTGTGATAACAGGGCCAGCGCAGGTCGAGGTGCGGACACGGCAGTTCCGGAATATGAAACGTGTCGAGCACACGGGGCACGTCGAACGAACTGCCATTGAATGAAGCGAGTAATGTCACGTCGTCCAGCAAATGCAGAAAGTCGTCCAGGTTTTCGTGCTCGACAAATGTTTTCATTTCGCCGCGATGCCAACAGGCGATGACGGTGATCGGCGAATTGTGTTCCAGGCCCATCGTTTCGATGTCGAAGAACGAAGTCTCGTCGAGAAATTCCGAGACGATTCGCCATTTGTCGAATGGCGAGAAGCGATCGACGAAGTAGCGAATGTCTTTTTCTCGGAGAGCTTCCAGGCAGCGCCGGGATTCTTCGATCAGCGAATTTGAACGAGCCACGGGAAGTTGTTCGCCACAGCTAACAACGTCGTTCCACGAACGGACGCCGGCTTCGTGAAGCTGCGCGAGTCGAACGGGGCCGATCCCCGAGCAATGCAAGAGAGCTTCAGTGATCAATGGATTCTCGCTCGTTTGTCTTGCAGGAGTTTGCTCGCTTTGCCAAGTCGCTGCTTCAATCGTTCCAACTCAGGATCAAGCTCCGGCGGCGTTACCGGAGCGCTCGCAGCCACCTCGTGATAAGCGACTTCCGGGAGCACAATATCCCCGGTGAGCAGCGCAGTGAGTAGGCTGCTAGTACAAGCCACCGACGCATTCGACTCGACCAGCAACTGCTCTAGTTCTTCGTCCGCAACGCCCGGTGGCAGCGACGTCACGCACGAAGGGCAACCCGCCGTGCAAGAACACTCGTCGATGATCGCGCGACAGAGCTTCAATGCCGCTTCGAACACTTCAAAGATCTTTTCCGAGTAGCCGACGCCGCCTTCGATCGTATCGTACAGATACAAAGCGCTCTGCCACTTATTGCCTTCCAATTCTTTAAGCGACACATCCGTCTCGATGTTTTCCACGTCGCCCAAACAAAGACTCGGCGCGGTTCGCTTGAGGATGTAACTCAGGCCGTACAGTGCCGCGCCGATGTGTCGCTTGTCGATCGCTTCGACCGCAAGCCGCCATGCTTCGGGCGGATGGAGACTGAAGCCTGTCGTGTCGTAGACGAATGGAGCTAACGTGATCGGACCATAGCCGATGTTCTCCAGCGTTCGCTCGCGGATTTTCTTGTAAAGCTTCGGCTGCCGGTTGACGTTGACGTAGCCGAACTCCAAGTCAGCGCCGTGCAGTGCCGAACGATCGAGCGTTTCCGTCAAGCTCACGCGGCTCTCCCAGACTGCTTCCGTATAGTAGTCGACATCTACCGGATCGACGCGACAGAGCTTTTTCTCCAGATCGAGATCCATCGACATGTAACGCTTCCCGAGATGTTGATAGATCGCGTCTTTGTACAAAGTGCCGCGAGCACCAATCGGATCAAGCTCGCCGATCACCTCCGTGCCGCAATAAATCTCCACATTGTAATCCGTCATGCCGCGCAGATTCACGCCCTTGGCCGGATAGTCGCGCAGCGCGTATCGGTAGTTGCCGTGATACTCGGTCAAGCTGCCGTCTTCCTTCAATACTTCCATCGCGGCGGGATACGCGGGCTCGGAGAATGTCGGCTCGTCCTCGCGCAGCGGATGCTCGTGCGCGGCACAGGGTAAATGTTGCAGCAAGATGTAGGGATTGTCGGCGTTCAACCAGGCTCGTTCGATCGGAGCCGAAGTGACGAACTCGGGATGATGGACGAAATACTGATCGATCGGCGTATCTCGCGCGACGTACACAATGACCGCTCGCGAACCGCGACGCCCGACGCGGCCGGCTTGCTGCCAAAAGCTGGCCATCGAACCGGGATAGCCGCTCAGGATACACAGGTCGAGATCGCCGATATCGATTCCCAGTTCTAACGCATTGGTGCTGATGATCGTTGTCACACGACCACTGGCCAAGTCGCGTTCCAGCTGGCGTCGCTCGTTCGGCAGCAGTCCTCCCCGATAGGGTTTGACTTTGCCGCACAGTTCCGGATGTCCGTCGGTGACGGCCCGACATAGGCGTTCCACTTGTTGTCGTGCGCGGCAAAAGCAAATCGTCCGTACGCCACGTCGGGTCGCTTCCCGAATCATCGGAATGCTGACCGAGCCCGGTCCTTTGCGATACAGCGCGTGGCCGTGGCTTTGCACCACTGGCGGATTGATCATGTACAAGTCACGTTGCGGGCGAGGGGCTCCGTCGCGCGTGATCACGTGGAACGGGCGTTGAAACAACGCTTCGACATGCTCGCGCGGATTGCCGATCGTCGCTGAGGAACAAACAAACGTCGGGCGGCTGCCATGCATCTCGCAGACGCGAAGCAACCGGCGCATGACGTTCGCCACGTGCGACCCGAAGGCCCCGCGATACGTATGGACCTCGTCAATGACGATGTATTTCAGTCGAGAAAGAAACGTTCGCCAGCGACGATTGTGATTGGGCAGAATTCCCGAATGCAGCATATCGGGATTCGTGATCATGAAGTCGGCTTGCGACTGGATGCGAGTCCGCTCTTCGCGCGGCGTGTCGCCATCGAATGTGCCGAGCCTCATGTCCGCGCCGCTGGCTTCGAGCAGCTTGCCGAGCGTTCCTTCCTGATCGCGCGACAAGGCTTTCGTCGGATACAGCAGCATCACGCCAAACGGCGCATCGGCTTGCAGATAGTCGTGCAGAATCGGAAGCAGGAACGACAGCGTCTTACCGCTGGCCGTTCGTGAGACGAGGACCGTGTCCTGGCCTTGCCGGATCGTGTCGAACGCTTCCCGCTGATGCGAGTACAGTTGATTGAGGCCGCTGCGTCGTAAAGCCTCGGCCAATCGTGGATCGAGATCGTCGGGAAGTGGCTCAAATTCCCCGCCCGAAGCTTCCAGCACCGAGCGCGCGGCGATCTGCGGTGCGAACTTCCGCTCCATGAAATCCACAACGGATTGAATTCCCATCCTTGTCTCCCGTCCTTATCGCCTCATGCTGAAGTGGTCATCCGTCCACGTAGGATATCATGCCTCGGATAAAAGTGAAACGGGAAATGGCGGAGTACCGAGGTGCTGGTGCTCAGGCGTGCCAACGCTCACGAAATAACTTCCGCAAATCCAATGTCGCCATCACGCTCCGTCGTGATGATTGCGAGAAAAGCGGGGGAAGTTATTTCGTGAGCGTTGCTAGAAAGCGGCTACTTCTTCACCGCCAAGTCGAGCAGCTTGACGTTTTTGTACCACACTTTATGGCCGTGATCTTGGAATCCGAGATAGCCAGAGCGAGCAAAGTCCTTCACCGCGCGGGGCTTGCCGCCCAGCGCGAACTTGTGCTTCTCGCCATCGGGGCAAACACCCGGCTGATCGAATTTGTCGCAGTTCATCGCAGCGACTTCCTCGCCGTTCACCTTGACGTTGATGTAGGGGCCTTGGCATTTGATCTCGATCGCGTTCCATTCGCCTGTCTCTCGCCCCGCATTTTTCGTTGTCGCCGTCAGATCATAGATCGCACCGAATTCGTGCTTGCCAACATTCGTCCCGCTCATGACTTGAATCTCGAAGCCGGTATGCACGGGGTTCTTCGGATCCTCGACGCGAAAGAAGATGCCGGAATTGCAGCGTGGGTCTTCCCAGCGGACATCACACTTCAGCACGAAATCGGCGAACGGTCGTTCATACATGATAATGTACCCGCCCGACTTGTAGGGCACGAGCGACGCGGCTTCGATCTGCGTCGCGATGGGTTTGCCGTTGTTGCACTGCCAACCCGTCAAGTCAGTGCCATTAAACAGCAACTGCCAACCGGCCTGCTTCTCGTCGTCGGAAAGTTCGTTGTCGGCTGCGAAAGACGACGAGGCAACGAGCAGCAGGGCGACACTCGCCGCTGCGAATAGAAGTTTTTGTGCCATGAGAGTCTCCTGAATGGGATCGGTATCAACGAGTGGTCATTCTAAAACATCTTCGGCGAGTGTAACATTAAGGGGTCGGGAGTCTTTTTCGGCCTGAACACTTGGCGACAATCAGGTTCTATCGTCCGAAAAAGACTCCCGACCCCTTCACTCAACCGCAATCGAATAGAAGACTGCGAGCCAGACGGTTGGTTCGTCGGCTGTCGTCCAATCAACGCGGTGCTTGCGATGAGCGGGGATGTTCACGAAGTCGCCCGGCTTCAATTCGACGAGTTCATCTTCGAACTGTAATCTCGCGGCTCCCCGTAGCACAACGACCCATTCATGTTCTTTCTGATCGTACCAGAATCCTTCCGGTGAAGTGTGGCCGTGCGAAACAATCCGCTCGATGCGGAGCGAGGCGGCACTCACCAGCGTTTCCGTCAGCTCTTCTTGCAGAGACGAAGGAATCTGTGCGAATAGGTTATCCATCTCGATCTTTCCATAAAGATGTTCATCGGCGTTGCGCCGCGAGCCACGCCGCCAGCGCTTTCAAATCAGCAGCGTCCATGCCCAGCACCATCTCTTCGCGGTGAATCGCATGCACGGCCAGAATGTGGTCGGCGTGAAACAAGATCGTATCGCCTTCGTTCACGCCATGCAGCCTTGCTTCGTACAGCGGATTATCGACGCGAGCTGCGAAATAATCGCCCTCGCGCTGCGTAACTTGCACCCAGAAATCCTCGCCCCAACCACGCGAAGGCACAGCCTGCCGAGGCAGCGGTACGAGTGTCGCGGGATGAGCGTGGCTGAGGATCGGCTTCGTCGCCTCGCCGTTGCAAACGGGGCAAGTACACTTCACCGGAGCGTCCTCATGCACGGAGAACCGCGGCGAATCGATTCGCAATTCCACAAAGTGTCCCACGCCGACGTGTTTTTTCAGCACATCGTGTGGAATCTGAAATCGCTCGCCGTTCTCCGCGTGCATCGCGACACCGTTTACCCATTCGTAACCGTTGGCGAAGCGTTGCTGTTCTAGTCGCTGTTGTAAATCGGGCTCAGTCATACGTGACGGTCTGTTGTTATCGAATCGATCTAAGTTCGAGTTTTGCATTTTTTTTTGGACTGCGGTGACTTGTCACCGCTTTGCTCTCCAGTGCGAAGCACTTTTTCAGCATCACCGCAACTTACATTGGATAGCGAATAATTAGTGCCAAGTCGAAAAATACCAAAGCGGCGATGAATCGTCGCACTCCAAAAAGTGCAAAACTGGAACTAAGATCCTTAAGCGGGCCTTAGAACCTTTCTTAGGTTCATCAAGTTCCGCGGATTGAGTCTCGCTTTGATTTGTTGCATCACATGGAACGCTTCTCCAGACACTTCGAGACACCTTAAGGCGGCATGGCCGCAAAGTGGGGTAAGCTTCCAGCTTGCCACCTACCAAGAAACGCAAGCTGGAAGCTTACGCCACTTAAAAAGTCGCCGCGGAGTAACATCAGATGCCGCCACGACTGATGTAGAATACCGTTGGCTTGCAATCGAGGCAAAACTGTCCATTGGCGATGAGGAGATAGGAACATGGGGAGTCACAACTCGGCACATGACGTTTCGTCGCCCTGGGTCGATGGCCTCACCCTCGGCCAAACGTTACGGGAAACCGCCAGGCGGCACCCAGCCAGCGACGCTTGCGTGTTCTTCGACCTCGCCGCGCGGATGACCTGGGCCGAGTTTGATCGCGAAGTCGATGTGGTAGCTCGCTCGCTGCTGGCGCTGGGCTTCGAGCCAGGCGATCATTTCGGTGTCTGGGCAACGAACGTGCCGGAATGGGTCATACTGCAATTCGCAACCGCACGAATCGGTGTCGTGTTGGTCAACATCAACCCTTCGTACCGGACCAGCGAACTCAAGTATGCACTTCGCCAGTCCGATGTACGCGGCTTGGCACTTATCGATACGTTTAAGTCGTCCAACTTCTTTGACATGCTCAACAAAGCCTGTCTCGAACTGGCGTCGTCCGTTCCCGGCGAGCTGAAGAGTGCGGAGTTTCCCAAGCTGCAATGGGTTGTGTCGCTGCGCGGCAACCGGCCGGCGGGGGCGCTTTCCTGGAACGATCTGCGGGCTCGGGCGGACAACGTGTCGGATGGGCGGGTCGAAGAAGTTGCTGGCAGCCTCAGCCCGTCTGATGCGGTCAACATTCAATACACGTCGGGTACCACCGGTCAGCCGAAGGGCGCGATGCTGTCGCATCGCAATCTGTTGCTCAACGCGTTCTACGCTGGCCACTTTCAACGCATCACATCTGCCGACCGCATTTGTATTCCGGTGCCACTGTATCACTGCTTCGGCTGCGTGCTGGGCACGCTGTGCTGCGTGGTGCATGGATCGGCCATGATCTTTCCCGCCGAGGCGTTTCAGGCCGGCGCGACGCTCGCAGCCATCGAGCAGGAACGCTGCACGGCGATCTACGGCGTGCCGACGATGTTCATCGCCCAGTTGGAACACGAGGACTATCCCGGGCGAGATCTGTCGTCGCTACGAACCGGCATCATGGCCGGCAGCCCCTGTCCGATCGAGTTGATGAAACGCGTCACTCAGGAAATGGGAGCCAGCGAGATCACGATCGGCTACGGCCAGACCGAAGCGTCGCCGCTGATCACGCAGACGCGCACGGACGATCCGATCGAACTGCGAGTTGGCACCGTCGGTCGACCAATTCCGGGATTCGAAGTAAAGATCGTCGATGTCGGGTCCGGCAACGAGCTCGGCGATGGCCAGTCGGGTGAACTCTGTGGACGCGGACATGGCGTGATGCTGGGCTATTACAACTTGCCGGACAAAACGGCCGAAGCGATCGACGCCGAAGGCTGGCTGCATACTGGCGACATCGCGCTCCGTGAACCGAACGGCTACTATCGCATCACCGGACGGTTGCGAGACATGATCATTCGTGGCGGCGAAAACGTTTACCCACGCGAAGTCGAAGAGCGACTGCACCAACACCCGGCGGTCGAAGACGTGCAAGTCGTCGGCATTCCGAATCTGCGGTTGAGCGAGGAGGTTCTCGCCTGGGTCAAGCTGAAGAAGGGCCAGACCGCGACAGAGGACGAACTGCGCGAGTTTTGCCGCGCGGCCTTGGCCCATTTCAAAGTGCCACGCTACTGGAAGTTTGTCGACGGATTTCCGACGACGGTTACCGGGAAGATTCAGAAGTTCAAGATCCGCGAACAGGCAATCGACGAACTCGGATTGCAGGACGTCGCAAAGATTGAAACTGCTTGAAGCTGCTTGACTAGGAAGAGATCGAGCGGCTTGCCAACAGCGATCATGCGTGATCGACTAGTGTGGCAAAGCGAGTTTGTCGACAGACGTCTACTTTCGGTTGGAGAGTTCAAAGGTGCCCCGCTATCACGTGCAACGCTCGATTCAAATCAACGCCACGCCACAAAAGGTCTTCGATACCGTGGCGGACTTTGGAACCTGGACGAAGTGGTCGCCTTGGCTGTGTTGCGAACCAGACGCGAAGGTCACCGTCACGGAAGATGCGTCGTCCGTGGGCTCGACCTACGCCTGGCAGGGCGAGATCGTCGGGCAAGGCGAGATTGAACACCGGGAACTGCAACCGGGCCGCAGGATCGACGACGAGATTCGTTTCGCGAAACCGTTCAAGTCGAAATCGAAAGTCGCTTTCGAGATGGAACCGGCTGGCCAGGGGACGAAGCTGACTTGGCACATGGACGGTTCGTTGCCTTGGTTCATGTTCTGGATGAAGTCTTTGATGGAAGTGTTCATCGGGATGGACTACGAGCGCGGTTTGATGATGTTGAAGGACTTGATCGAAACGGGCAAAGTACTTTCTCAAACCAAGATTCGCGGAGTGGAGTCCGTTGGTCCGTTACGAATGGCGGGAGTTCGCCGGACGTGTGCCCTCCGCGAAATTGGACCTGCAATGGACGCGTCCTTTGCCGAGGCTAAGCGGAAGTTGTCGCAGCATGGTCTGCCCACGGATGGCACGGCGATGTCGGTCTATCACACGTGCAGTTTGAAAACGCAGATGTTTGACTACACCAGCGGGTTTGTGATCCCCGCTTCGGTCAGCTCGATGCCAGCGGAACTATCGAGCTGGTCGCTTCCGGCAACCAAGGCACTGTGCGTCGAACACGTCGGCAGCTACAGCCATCTCGGCAACGCGTGGAGCGCGGCCAATCAATTCGCTCGCTATAAGAAGCTCAAGCAAAGTAAGGTCGGTACGTTCGAGATCTACAAGAACGACCCGGAAAACACGGCAGACGCCGACTTACGGACAGAAATCTTCTTACCTTTGAAATAGTGATCATCGCTCTGCCATCGGACGCGCGATTCGATCTGTTGCCGGCTCGGCCCGCAGACGCCTATGTTTTCCGCAGCTCTTCGCTCCGCGCTGATTGTATCTCGGTCATGCCTGTAGTACCTTTTTACATGGGTCTTGTGGTAGTTACGTTTCGCACTTTCGTGGCGGCCGTAAAGCATGTCTCATACAAGCCAGACGCTGCTGGAGCAGGCTCAGTCGGGTAAGCCGGGCGCATGGGAGCGGATCGATTCGCTGTACCGGCCGTTCCTGTTGAGCTGGTTTCAAAATCAGGGTTTCAAGCCGGACGATGCGGACGATTTGGCCCAGGATGTCCTGCTGACGGTGTCGCGCGAGCTGAAGGGTTTTGATCATACTGGCCGGCAGGGTGCATTTCGTACCTGGCTGCGTACGATCGCGTTGCATCGTGCTCAAGGAGTCTGGCGGGCGCGAAAGTTGCGCGGCCAACCGACCGGTGGCACCGACTTTCAGCAACAGCTTGAAAGCCTGGCCGATTCGACTCCCGATCTTGAGGAATTGTGGAACCGCGAGCACGACGCGCACGTACTCCATCGATTGATGCAAATGGCAACGGAGTCGTTCGAGCCGAATACGATCGCAGCGTTTCGGCGTGTGGCCTTCGACGATGCTGCTCCGGCCGACGTGGCCGGCGAATTGAAGATGTCAGTTGCCGCCGTATACATCGCCAAGTCCCGGCTGTTGCGTTGGTTGCGCGAGCAGGCGGCGGAATTGTTGATGGAAATAGACGACTAGCCTGATAGAGTCTCGCGGTTCGCGCACTTTTCTTGAAAGGCCCGTGACGGACCAGAATCGATTTTCCTCTTAAGGCGGCTTCGCCACAAAGTGGGGTAAGCTTCCAGCTTGCCATCTGCTGCGAAACGCAAGCTGGAAGCTTACGCCACTTAAGAAGTCTCCGCGGAATAACGACGACTGAACGCATGAACTCGCTACGAGCAGATTCTCAGCATGAGCATCCAACTGCGGAAGCGTGGCGACGGTTCATCGACGGCCGGACCCAGAAAGACGAAGCGGACTCGATGGAACGTCATCTGGCCGAATGCCAAAGTTGCGTGGCCACAGTCGCGACTTTCGCCGGCCAGGCTGACGAATTCCTCGCGCGGCTCCGTTCCCTGCACAGCGATTCACCGGTCCCACCCATCGCGGCAACCGTCACTCTCAACGAGCCGCCGGTCGCGGACGATTCAGAGCGAATCATCGGCCCGTACAAGCTGCTGCAGCAACTCGGTGAAGGCGGCATGGGTGTCGTCTACATGGCCGAGCAGACCGAGCCGGTGCGGCGGCGCGTGGCGCTCAAGATCATCAAGCCGGGCATGGACAGCGGCCAAGTCATCGCGCGGTTCGAGGCCGAGCGGCAAGCGTTGGCCATGATGGATCACCAGAATATCGCCCGCGTGCTCGACGCTGGAACGACTGACACCGGGCGGCCGTTCTTCGTCATGGAGCTGGTCAAGGGCGTGCCGATCACTGAATACTGCGACAGCAACAAACTGACAGTCGCCGAGCGATTGGCGTTGTTCGTTCCCGTTTGCCAGGCGATTCAACATGCTCATCAGAAGGGGATCATCCACCGCGATATCAAACCGTCGAACGTGATGGTCACGCTGTACGACGGCAAGCCGGTGGCGAAGGTCATTGACTTTGGCGTAGCCAAGGCGATCGAGCAGCGGCTGACCGAGCGGACGATGTTCACGCAGTACGGACAGGTCATCGGCACGCTGGAATACATGAGCCCCGAGCAGGCCGAGATGAGCGGTCTGGACATCGACACTCGCAGCGACATCTATTCGCTCGGCGTGCTGCTGTACGAACTGCTGACTGGCTCGACGCCGATCAGCAAGGACCAGTTGGCTGAGGGCGGGCTGATGGAATTGCTGCGGATGATCCGCGAGCACGAACCGGTGCGGCCCAGCACGCGGCTGAGCGATTCGCACGAGACGCTGCCAACAATCTCGGCCCAGCGGCAGAGCGATCCGAAGAAACTCAATCTGCTGATCCGCGGCGAGCTCGATTGGATCGTGATGAAAGCGCTCGACAAAGACCGCACGCGGCGTTACGAAACGGCGAACGGTCTGGCCCGCGATATCGAAAGGTATTTGAACGACGAGCCGGTCGAAGCATGCCCACCGAGCACGCGATACCGGATGAGCAAGTTTGCGCGAAAGAACCGCGGCGTCCTGCTGACGGTGGCGGCGTTCGCAGTCCTGTTGATCGCAGGTATTGTTGTCAGTTCGCTGCTGGCTGTCCGCGCGACGCTCGCCGAACGAAGCGTCGCCAACGAGCGCAATGAAGCGATCGCCGCGCGGAACCGCGAAGCTGATCAGCGCCGCCAAGCAGATTCGCTACGGCTAAAGGCCGATCAAGCGCGGCTGGAGGCCGACGCCGCGCGGGTGCAAGCCGAAACCGACCGCGATACTGCCGTGCGAACCCTGTATTACTCGTCGATGAACCAGACCGCACAGCAAGCGAAGAACGATCCTCGTGGAGCCAGCGTGTCGCGGAGCGTCGATCAGTGGCGGCTCGCTCCGATGCGCGGCGACCCGCGCGGTTGGGAATGGCACTTGTTGAATTCGCCGCAATCGAACGAGACGTTTCTGCTGCAAGGGCACACGGTCGATTGCCGCGCGGTCGACTGGCGGCCTGGCGGCGAGTATCTGGCTTCGGCGGGCTTCAACGACGCCATCCGAGTCTGGTGCATGCGGACGGGGAACGAAGTCGCCGCCTTCCCCGCCGGTACTGCCGTCGCGCTCGCCTGGAGCCCCGACGGAAAGACCATCGCCGCCGCGAACGCCCATCGGAAACTGCTGTTCTTCGAACCCTTCTCGAAGGCCGCCGCCCGAAGTTGGGACTTCGCGTCCTCGTTTCCCAGAACGCTCAGTTGGTCGCCCGACGGCCTGCAGATCGTCTGCGGAATGAATGACAGTACCATCGAGATCCGTAACGTGGCCACGGGCGACTTGATCGCGTCCGTTACGCAGGCGGAACCGACGCGGCTGGTTCGCTGGAGCCCCGACGGCCGGCACATCGCTGCAACCGCCGACAATTTGGTTCGAGTGTGGGACCCCATGTTGCGGCCGCTTCACGAATTGACCGGACACGCGAAGCAAGTCGTCGGGCTGCGATGGGGGAGTCGTGAATCTGAGTTATGGAGCGCCGGCGGCGACGGCTCGATCACCGTTTGGAACGCCTTCGAAGCGAAGTCGGAGCGAACGGTCACGTGCTCTGGCGTTGAAGCGTTGGGAGCCGATTGGAACCCGGACGGCACGGAGATCGCCTTCTGTTGTTGGAATCGGATCGTGCTGGCAGACACTCAGTCCGGCGGGCGGTTGGCTGACTGGTACGCTTCGCGCGGCGTCTTCGGCGGCTTCGGCGAGTTGATCAAGTGGAGCGACGACGGCGCGCGGCTGAGCATGGCGCTGACCAGCTGGTCCGCGCCAGTACCAGTTTGGGATGTCGAGACGATGAAGCGAAAGCACGGAGACGTTGCGGCCGGCGCGCCAGCGAAACCGATCCCAAGCCGGCAGCTGCCTTGGATGGATTGGAGCAAGGACGGCGATGTGATCGCCTCCTGTGCGGTCGACGAGATCAAGATTTGGGACGCGCGGCGTCAGCAGCTCCTGCGTACGATCGACGTTCGGGATGCACCGAGCAGTTGCGGGCGAATCAGTCCCGATGGTCAGCGGTTGGCGGTCGCGTTTCGAGATGTCGCTACCAAGCACTTGCGGGTCTATGCCTTGATGGATGGAGCCGAGATCTGGTCGGCCGACCTCCCGCAGCAAGGCTACAGCGTCGATTGGAGTGCGGACGGCGAGTGGCTGGCGGTGGCGTCGAATGCCGATGCACCGAGCCCGGTTCACGTTCTCTCCGCCTCCGGCAGACAGCTCGACGTGCAGTACGGGACGTCGATGAGCTATAGCCATATTGCTTTTGAACCGGCTGGGAAACGGCTGGCGTTAGCGGACGGTTATCGGATCATGATTCGCGAGGCCGGCGCGACCGACGGCACGCTCGTCATGCGCGGCGAGAATTACGCGAGGAATCTTATGCGTTGGAGCCGCGATGGACGGCGGCTGGCGTGCAACATGAGCGAAGGTTTGATCCGCGTCGCGACCTTGGGACCGGAGCCGAGCGTCATCCGCCTGGAAGGACATTCGACGCATGTGACCTGTTTGAGCTGGAGTTGGAATGACCAGCGACTGGCGTCGCTCGACGAGACCGGAACGCTGAAGGTGTGGGACGTTGCCGAAGGACGCGAGATTCTGTCGCTGCCGAATCAAGCCATCTCGCTCGCCTGG
>CAUJKL010000807.1 GCA_963204995.1 Planctomycetota bacterium
GCTCGGCGCGATCCTGTATGAAATTGTGACGGGTCATCCACCGCATCGCGGCAAGGATGTCATGAAGTGTCTGTTTGCCGCCGCCAAGAATCAGATCGTTCCGACCGACAAGAAGGGCGAGTTGGTCGACATCGCTCTCAAGGCGATGGCGACGAATATCGAAGATCGCTACGCCACCGTGCAAGACTTCCAAGCGGCGATTCGCGGTTATCTGGACCATTCCGAGAGCATCTCGATGTCGGTGCGTGCCACTGACGATTTGCAAGCCGCACAGAATACGGATCGCTACGATGACTATTCGCGAGCGGTCTTTGGATTCGAAGAGGCGTATGCCTTGTGGGACGGCAACAAGCGAGCGTTGGAAGGCGTCATGCTCGCCAAACTTGCTTACGCGACGAGTGCGCTGAAAAAAGGAGACTTTGACCTCGGCAACTCGCTACTCGATCGCGACATCCCCGAACACGCTGACCTCGCCGCCCAAATCGACGAAGCAAAACGCGAACGAGAAGCCAGGCATCACCGTGCCCAACAACTCAAACGAGTCGTGGTCGGCATGGCGGCAGTCGGTTTCATCTCGGCGATCGTCGTCTCGACGATCATGTATTCGCTGAAGACCGAAGCCGACAATCAGCGAGTGATCGCGGATGCGGCAGCCGTCGAAGCCAAGCGGCAGGAAGGTATTGCCAAGGACGAACGTGCCGAGGCAGTGCGGCAGGGCGAGATTGCCAAGATGGAACGCGCGGAAGCCGTCCGCCAGGAAGAGATTGCCAGGATGGAAAAGGCGGAAGCGGTGCGTCAAGAAGAAATCGCCACCATGCAGCGTGAGGAAGCGGTGAAGCAAGAGGCGATCGCAAAAACCGAACGTGACAATGCTCGCATCGCGCAGGCAGAGGCCGTGCGTCAAGAAGGAATCGCTCGCGATGAAAAGAACAAAGCCGAGTACGAAGCTTACGTCGCATTAATCGGGCTCGCCGCCGCCAAGATCGACGAGAACGCGTTTGGTCATGCCCGCGAATTGCTCACGAGTTGCAAACCGGAGCTCCGCAATTGGGAGTGGGGTCGCTTGATGCACATTTGCAGTCAAAGCGTCCATGACTACGACGTGGGCGCACCGGTCGACGCAATTGCGTTCGCTCCCGATGGCAAACGGTTTGTCACCGGAGGCTGGAACGGGACCGCACGAGTCTGGAGCGTCGAGGACGGCAGCTACATCGACCTGCCTCACGAGGGACTGTACGTGCAATCCGTGGCGTTCTCGCCGATTGCAAATCAAGTTGCAACAGGTTGCGACGACAAGTCGGCTTACCTGCGCATCTGGGATCTCGAAACAAAGCAGCCGCTTCACACCCTGAAAGGTCATGATGATGCGGTCACCAGCATCTCGTATTCACGCGACGGAAAGCGATTGCTCACCACCTCGTTCGACAACACCGCACGCATTTGGAATGTCGACACCGGCGAGCAACTCCAAATTCTCGAAGGACACAGCTGGTGGGTCTGGGACGCGGCGTTCTCACCCGACGAATCGAAGGTCGTCACGGTCAGCCAAGATGGCACCGCGGTCGTATGGACGTTGGCGGACGGCACGAAGAGCCCCGCCTTCGCCGGACACCAAGGGCCTGTTTACTCCGTGGCGTTCTCGCCCGACGGCAAACATATCGTCAGTGGCGGCTATGACAAACGCGTGTTGCTCTGGAAGGCTGAAGATCTGGTTCCGTTTGACTTCAATAGTCTATTATCCGACCAGGTCGTTCCACCGCCGAAGTTCTATCCGCTCGACGGGCATACGGCTCCGGTTCGCAGTGTGCAGTTCTCCGCCGATGGAAAACTCGTCCTCAGTGCCGGACACGACAATACGGTGAAGGTGTGGAGTGTAGACAGTCCGGCGGCCCTCAAGACTCTGCGCGGACATGACAGCTGGGTGCGTGCCTGTGCCTTCTCGCCGGATGGCCAATGGGTACTTTCAGGAGGTTACGATAATCACGCCCGGCTCTGGAATATCGAAGGGTACGAGGAAGTTCGCGTGCTGCGCGGTCGCGTGCTCGAAGGGCATCAAGACGCGATCATGGCGGTTTCGTTCTCCCGAGACGGTCATCAAATCGCCACTGCTAGTCGAGATCGAACCGCCAAGAGCTGGAATGCCGATACAGGTGCCGAGTTGGTGTCGTTCCGCGAAGGGCACCTGTTCCTCGCATCCGATTCGGCCTTCCTCAGCGACAACAAGCATCTGTTAACCAGTGCCGTCGACAATACGGTTCGAATTTGGGACGTCGCGAGTGGTGTTGAAGTTCGCCGTTTGGAGCACACCGGGCGAGCCGCTGCGGTCGCCGCTTCCCATGACAGCCGCTGGATTGCAACCGGCAGCGATGTGCGAACTGCCCAGCTATGGAATGCCGAAACAGGCGAATTGATTCGCTCACTCGACGGCCATAAAGTCGAAGTCACGGCGGTCGCCTTTTCTCCGGATGATCGCGTTGTCTACTCCGGCGACGCGAACGGTCGTGGTGTCTTGTGGAATCGCGAAACCGGCGAGCAACTTCGCCGACTCGACTGGCATACTTCCAAGGTCGCAGCCGCGCGATTTACTCAGGATGGCAGTCGCTTGCTCACCGCCAGCGACGACAAAAATGTTTGCCAGTGGGATGTCAGCAAACTAGCAACAGATCCTGAGTCCGTCGTGCCTATGATACCGCTGCTGCTGAAGCACTCGGATTCGGTGATCTCGCTCGATCTGTCTGCGGACGGCAAGCGAGTCCTCACCGCCTGCCTGGATGGAAAACTGCGAGTCTGGGACGTCGCCAATGCGGCGTTGGTCAGCACCTTCAATTCGGCTGCCAGCCCCGTCTCGACAGCAGCCCTCTCACGCGACGGACGACTGGCGCTCAGCGTTCATGCCGACGAGCGCATTGTTCGCGTCTGGAACGTGGACACGGGCAGCGCACTGCCCAGCGGGGACAACGCTGGTTCCGACGCATTCTTGGACTTCAATAAGTTAGGCGGTTTGGTCTGGTCGGCGCGATTCTCGAATGACGGCAATTCGTTACTGACCGTAGGCGGCAACGAAGCGCGGCTATGGGATATGCGTCGTGAGATACCCGGCTCGAAGGAACGCGAGATCATGACCTTCAGCCCTCATGCGGCTGTCGCGTCAGCGAATTTTTCTCCGGATGGCCAGCGGATCGTGACCGCGAGCTGGGATAATTCGGCTCGCATTTGGAATGCCATCACTGGAGTCGATGAAGTGAAACTGATTGGTGGTCATTCTGGATACGTCAACAGCGCTGTCTTCTCACCAAAGGGCGAATTCGTCTTGACGGCGAGCGACGACCGAACGGCCAAGCTGTGGGATGCGACCGCAGGAACAGTAGTCCGCAGCTTCGAGGGACATACCGGACGGGTGCGCGATGCCGCGTTTTCGCCGGATGGATCGCTCGTGCTGACTGCTTCCGACGACAAGACGGCGCGGATTTGGAAGACTGATACGGCGGAGCTAGTACGCGAATTGAAAGGCCATGAGTGGGCCGTCTTGAGCGCCGCCTTCTCAGCCGATGGAAGATCGATTATCACAGGCAGCGATGATAACTCCGCTCGTGTCTGGGATGCCGAGACAGGTGAGACGTTGCGCGTCCTCGCGGGGCATACGGCCCCGGTGACGTCGGTGGCGTTCTCGCCGGATGGCACTCGCGCATTAACCGCGTCCGAAGATTTTTCCGCCAAGCTGTGGGATGCCGGAACAGGTAAGGAGATTCTTAACTTGCGAGGCCATTCGCAAGAGGTAACGTCGGCGACGTTCTCGGATGACGGTCGATTTGCACTGACCGGCAGCCGCGACGGGACGGCGATCCTGTGGTTGACGGAGCAGTGGATGCAATCGGTTCAAGGTGAATAACAGGATGTTTGGATTCGCAATTCGTCGCAGCAATCAGAGGCACGCATCCGTCTGCCTCGCGACGGCGATGACGCTGTTCGCTGCTAAGTTGACGGTCGCAGCTCCCTTCGTCCCGGCTCGTGACGCTCATTGTGTGGCCTTTTCGAACGACGGCAGTCTCGTCGCGACCGGAATCTCGGGACTGTCGAACGAAGAGTTTCCACCGCGTCCGCATCCGAACCCGCGCAAATGCGCGGTCGTCCAAGTCTGGTCGAACGAATCGGGAAAACGCTTGCAACGCTTCGAGACGTTTGGCGATTTAACTCAGGTCGCGTTCTCGGCAGACAATCAGTTCGTGGCGGCTTCGCGGCTGTTCGTGACGTCAGACAAACTACAGCTGAACGAAGTGCGTGTGTGGAATATCGAGACTGGCAAGTCCGCCTTCTTATTCGACCGCTGTCACGCTTTCAGTTTCTCGCCACATGGCAACGCGATCGCGCTGGCGAGCCAACATCGCTGCGTCGTCTACGACCTCACCTCGGGCGAGAAGCTGAAGCAATTCCCCGGATTCGCCGGAGCACTCTCGTTGCAATACGCTCCCGACGGTCAACGGCTGCTCGGAGTCGTAGCGACGGATGATGGATTTGAGCTGCGACTCTGCGATGTCGCGGACCCGACGATTCAAGCGTCTTCGTCAGCCGAGGACGAACCGTTCTATACGGCGAAGTTCTCACCCGATGGAAACATTTTGGTTTCCGGTCATCCCAATGGAAGCGTGTTACTGTGGGACGCCAATTCGCTGACGCCAATTCAGCGTCTCCAATTCAGCGGGCGCGGCCTGCAACACCCGTTCTTTTCGCCCGATGGTTCGACGCTCGGCACGGGCGATCAAGCGACCGGCGATGTGGTGTTCTGGGACTTAAACGGCGGGAAAGAGATCGCGCGCTACACCTTTGAAAAAGGGGCGTTCCACACTTACCACGCCCGCAAACCGGACGAACGCATCACCCCCGAAAAGGATCCCGCCCGCTTTGTCTTTTCTCCTGACGGCGGATCATTTCTCTCCGCCCCGCACGGTGGCATCCTCCGCGACGTTGTCACCGGTCAAGATACTCGCCGATTTGGCGACTAGAACCACATGGAAAAAGCGATGATTGGAGGTCAGATTGAAGCTTTACGGAATACCACGGGCTCGCCCCGTGGATCGTTACGTTTCTCGCTACACAGACGCGAACCGGCGGATACAAATGCCACAGGCTTGCCCCGTGGATTCTTACGTTCGTCGCTCGGAAAAGCGAGTGCGAACGACAAGCGTGAAGCACCACGGGACAAGCCGAAAGCGCCGGGATAAACCGGCATGGAGTTGCGAATGAAAGAGTCGTATAGAGAAGGTGAAGCGAGCCACTCTAGCCCCGAGTCATGCGCCTGAGTATTACCCACATCTTGCCC